>NZ_RZPI01000201.1:0-8206 GCF_003998715.1 Mesorhizobium sp. M7A.F.Ca.CA.002.15.2.1 | reverse complement strand
CCTTGGATCACCAGGCCGTAGTCGTTGATGCGCAGGCCGCGCGCGGTATCGCTGAGATTGGCGCCCGCAGACTGGAACCATTCGTCCCAACTGGCCGCCTCGCGATACGGCTCCTCCAGATGGATGAGGCGGTGCGTGGCCAATTCGGCAGCGGATCTGGGCAGGCCGAACTTTGCCGCATAGCTGGTGCCGGCGACGGGAAATATCTCCTCGTCAGCCAGCGGCAACGAATGATAGTCCGGCCAGTCCCGCGGCGCGCCGCCGCGCACGCCGAGCGGAATGCCTTCCGCGATGATGTCGAGGTCGCGGTCGGCGGTCTGGATACGCAGGTCAATGCCCGGCAGCTCGTCACGGAACTGCTGCAGGCGCGGCATCATCCAGAACGAACCGAACGCGGTCGAGGCGGCCAGCGTGACATGACCGCCGGTCGCCTGCAGGCGCAGATCCTCCGCCGATTTGCGGATGTGCGAAAGGCCGAGCGAGACGTCGGCATGGAAGCGCTCGCCGGCCTCGGTCAGGAGCACCTGGCGGTGGCGGCGCTGGAACAGCTTGGCGCCGAGCTGTTCTTCCAGTCCGCGCACGGCATAGGAGACGGCGGCCTGCGTCATGCCCAGCTCGCGCCCGGCGGCGGTGAAGCTCGACAGCCGCCCGGCCGCCTCGAAGACGATCAGGCTGCCGGCCGAAGGCAGAAGGTGGCGCAAGCTTCGCATAAGCTGAGCTTATACAAGAGATCAGGATTTTCCAGCGTCACATCACCATTTTGTCGCGCTAGGCTCCTTCATGAGTGGAATGGAGTTGCCATGAACGCACCGGCCCCAGAAGTGACCGAACATGCCAACCGCCGCAGTGGCGGCCGCCTGGGGCGCAAGGCCCTGCGCGGAGCTCCCGTAACGTCGTTCCCGACGCTGGTCCGCCAGATCCCCGTCTACCAGATGGTCCCCGATGAGGCGGTCGAACTGATCCACGAGGAGTCGCTCTTGATCCTCGAAGAGGTGGGCTGCGAGTTCCGCGACGACGAGGCGATCGCACTGTGGAAGGCGGCGGGCGCGGATGTCTCGGAAACCCGTGTGCGGATCGACCGGGCCCTGCTGATGGAACTGGTGTCGAAGGTCCCGTCGGAGTTCACGCTCAATGCGAGGAATCCGCAGCGCACGGTGCGGGTGGGCGGCAACAACACCATCTTCGTGCCGATGTATGGCGCGCCCTATGTTCGCGATCTCGACAACAACAGGCGTTACGGCACGCTCGCCGACCTCAACAATTTCCACAAACTCGCCTACATGGCGCCGGCGCTGCATTCATCGAGTTCGGTCATTTGCGAGCCGATGGAAATCGCGGTACCGAAGCGTCACCTCCACATCATCCATTCCGCGCTTAAGCATTCCGACAAGCCGTTCATGGGCATCGTCACGTCCAAGGAGCGGGCGGAAGACACGATGGCGATGGCAGGCATCGTGTTCGGAGAGGATTACGTCCGCGACAATCCTGTCCTGGTGTCGATCACCAACTGCAATTCGCCGCTGGTGTGGGACGCCACCATGCTGGACGCGATGAAGGTCTATGCGCGAAGCAACCAGCCGCTGATCCTCGCACCCTTTGCACTGTGCGGCGCCTCGACTTCGGCGTCCGCCGTGGGCGCTGTGGCACAGGTCAATGCGGAAGCGCTGGCGGGCGTCGCCTTCACGCAACTGCTGCGCCCAGGCTCGCCGCAGATCTACGGACAGTTCATGGTCACGGTGGACATGAAGACCGGTGCTCCGATGGGCGGCACGCCCGAGGCGGCGCAGATGATGTATCTGATGGGAGCGCTGGCACGGAAATACCGGCTGCCGTGGCGCACCTCCGGCTTCCATGTCGGGTCGAAGCTCAACGACGCCCAGGCTGGTTACGAGGCGAACATGCTGATGCATGCCGCCATCCTCGCCGGCGCCAACTACATCTGGCACTCCGCCGGATGGCTCGAGGCCGGCCTGACCTGCGGCTATTCGAAATTCGCCACCGACTGCGAACAGCTCATCGGCTGGTACAAATATGCCGGCGGCCTGCCGTTCGACGATTTCAAGGAAGCCATGGCGGCAATCCGCGAGGTGGGACCGCAGGGCCATTTCCTCGGTACCCAGCACACGCTGGAACATTTCGAATCCGCCTTCTTCATGCCCTCGATCATGGACTTCAATTCGTTCGAACAGTGGAAGGCAGAAGGGGCGAAGGACCACGACACGCGCGGCCGCGAGAAGGCGCGCAACATGCTGGCGGATTACGAGGAGCCGAAGCTCGACGAAGGCATCGCCGATGGCCTGATGGATTTCATCGCGCGGCGCGAGGAGAGGCTGCCGGACAGCGTCAGTTGAGGCGAAGAACCAAGATCAAAGGGAACCAGACGGGAGGAAAAAATGGCATTCTTCAGAAGCAGTGGCGATCGCGTGCCGAGCGCTATCGAGGCAATGGCGGTCGAAGCACGCGCGGGTCGTGTCGACCGGCGCGAGTTCCTGGCGCTGGCAAGCGCCTTCGGCGCATCGACGGCTCTTGCCTATGGCATGATCGGCCTTGCCGTGCCGGATCGGGCCTTGGCCGAAGAGCCGAAGAAAGGCGGAACGCTGCGCGTCTCGATGTCGGTGAAGGGACAGAAGGATCCGCGCACTTACGACTGGGTGGAACTGGCGAACATTTCGCGCTGCTGGCTGGAGCCGCTTGTCCGCTATACCAGGCAATTCACCTTCGAGCCGGTCCTGCTCGAAAGCTGGGATATCAACGACGACGCCACCGAATACGTGCTGCATGTGCGCAAGGGCATCACGTGGAACAATGGCGATGCCTTCAACGCCGATGACGTCGCTCACAATCTGACCCGCTGGTGCGAGAAGAATGTCGCCGGCAATTCCATGGCCGCCCGGGTCGGCGCGCTGATCGACGCAAAGACCGGCAAGGCCAGGGATGGCGCGATCACCAAGGTCGACGACAATACGGTCAAGCTGAAGTTAAGCGAACCAGACATTTCGCTGATCCCGAATTTCACCGACTATCCGGCGCTCGTCGTCCATCGCAGCTTCGATGCCGACGGTGCCGATCCGATCAAGAAGCCGATCGGCACGGGACCGTTCGAACTGGTCTCCTACGATGTCGGCCAGAAGGCGGTCGTCAAGCGTCGTGAGAATGGCAAATGGTGGGGTGGTGAGGCGCCGCTCGACAGCGTCGAGTTCGTCGACTACGGCACCGATTTCAACGCCACCGTGAACGCGTTCGAATCCGGTGAGATCGACCTCAATTTCGAGTCGCCCGCCGACTTCATCGACATTCTCGACAAGATGGATCTGGTGAAATCGGAGGTGGCGACGGCGACGACGCTGGTTGCCCGCACCAACATCACCCACAAGCCCTACGACGACAAGCGGGTGCGCAACGCCCTGCAAATGGCCGTCGACAACAATGCGGTCCTCGAACTCGGTTATGCCGGGCGAGGCACCCCTGGTGAAAACCACCACGTCGCCCCGATCCATCCGGAATACTATGCGCTGCCCAAGAAGACACGCGACGCCGCCGGCGCCAAGAAGCTGATGGCGGAAGCCGGACAGGCCGACTTCGAGCATGAGCTGATCACCATCGAGGACGATTGGCAGAAGAATACCGGCGACGCCATTGCCGGCCAGTTGCGCGATGCCGGGATCAAGGTGAAGCGCACGGTGCTGCCGGGTTCGACCTTCTGGAACGACTGGACGAAATATCCCTATTCGATGACGATCTGGTACATGCGCCCGCTTGGCGTGCAGGTGCTGGCGCTCGGCTATCGCACCGGCGAGGCCTGGAATGAATCGGCATATTCCAACCCCGATTTTGATGCCAAGCTCAAGCAGGCGCTTTCGCTCATCGACGTGGAGAAACGACGCGAGGTCATGAAGGATGTCGAGCAGATCCTGCAGGATTCGGGCGTCATTATTCAGCCCTTCTGGCAGAAGCTCTACAGCCACATGAGCAAGAAGGTGAAGAACTATGGTGTCCACCAGACATTCGAGATGGACCTTCAGAACGTCTGGCTGGACGGCTAAAACAAGGTGCTGCAGGACTTCATGAGCCGCAAAAAAGCCGATATGCAGGATACGTGGTGTTGATAGGCTCAAGCCGTCAAAAGCCGGAGATTCTGCATGCGACTGACAGTGATCGTTGCCGCCCTTTCGATAGCCCTGCCGGCCGGAGCCGTCGCCGGACCGGCGTCCGACGCGGTGAAGTTCTTCTATGCCCCGGCGGTCAAGTTCGAGGCCGACGAACAATATCGGGACCGGTTCACCGAACCGGTGACGAAACTGTTCGACCTGAACGACCAGGCAACGAAAAAGAACCCGGACCAGGTCGCCTGCATCGATTTCGATCCTGGTCTCGACGCTCAGGATTTCGATCAGAAAACCGTCTCGAAAACGCTGAAACTGTCTGAGAAGCAGGATGGCGACAACGCACAGGTCACGGCATCCTTCAGCCTGTTTCCGGAAGGCGATGATTCCAAACGTGAAATGCTCTGGTCGCTCAAGAAGATCGACGGCAAGTGGAAGATATCGGACATCGCTTCCAAAACCAGCGACTGGACGCTCAGCGCGCTGGAATGCATGGCCGGCCAGACGCCGGAGTGAAGCGATGGCCCACCGCCGGTTCGTGGCACTGTCGGGTGTGTGCCTGCTGGCGGCTCTGAGCGGCGCCGCCGCGCAAGGCTTGTTGGGTGCGCCGCCGGCAAACGCCCCGGCCGACACCCAGCCGAGCGACAGCGCTGCACCGCCCGCAAATGCGCCGGGCGGAGCGGCAGAACCGGCCACGCCGCCGGTTGGATGGTCGCCGGCCGAAGCCGCGCCCGCCGCACCGATCCAGCCGGGCTCGCCGACCGCCGTTGTGCGGCCGTTTTACGATCAGGTCGGGCTGGAGATCGATCCGGCCGAGCGAAGCCATTTCATCGATCCAGCCAAAACCGTGCTCGACAAGAGCGACGCCTTGCGCAAATCCGGGCAGGGCGAGTGCCTCGACCCCAACATGGCGCTCGACAATGCCGATTACGACAAGGCCGAGATAGACAAGAGCCTGAAGACGCTCGAGGCGATCAACGGTGACCAGGCCAAGGTCATCGTCGCCTTCGTCATATCGGGCAACCCGCACCGGCTGGAATGGAAATTCAAGAAGGTCGATGGCGACTGGAAGATCACGGACCTGTTGTCGGTGACCGGCGAATGGGCACTCAGCCAATATCAGTGCGAATGATGGGCGAGCTCAACCCCGCCCGCGATAGGGCGCCACCCCGGTGTCGGGGAGCCAGGCGCCTTCCGGCGGAGCGCCGGTTTGCCAGAACACATCGATCGGAATGCCGCCGCGTGGATACCAATAGCCGCCTATGCGCAACCACAGCGGCTTGGTTGCCGCCACGATGCGGCGGCCGATCATGACGGTGCAGTCTTCATGGAAGGCGCCATGGTTGCGAAACGAGGTCATGAACAGCTTGAGCGACTTCGATTCCACCAGAGCCGCATCGGGTGCGTAGTCGATGACGATATGGGCGAAGTCCGGTTGGCCGGTGACCGGGCACAGCGAGGTGAATTCCGGGCAGGTGAAGCGCACGATCGCCGGCGGCCCGTCGCCGCGCGAAAACGGTACGGTCTCCAGAACCGCTGCTTCGGGGCTTTGTGGCGTCTCGACGTGCGCACCGAGCTGGGTGAGAGTTTTGGTATCGATCATGGGCCCAATCCTTGTCGCATGCGCCCGGAGTGCGTGCGGGACGACATGCTTGAAAACGAATTTTGCCGCTCATTAGCACAATTTGAAACCGCAGGAAGACGATGACCTCCAACGATCCGCTTCTCCAGCCCTACCAGCTCAAACATCTGACGCTGAAGAACCGGGTCATGTCGACCAGCCATGAGCCGGCCTATTCCGAGGACGGCATGCCGAAACAGCGATACCGGCTCTACCATGCCGAGAAGGCCAAGGGCGGTATGGCGCTGACCATGACCGCCGGCTCGGCGATCGTCTCGCGCGACAGCCCGGCCGCTTTCGGCAATCTGCATGTCTATGACGACAGGATCGTGCCGTGGCTGGCCGAGCTCGCCGATGCCTGCCACGAGCACGACTGCAAGGTGATGATCCAGATCACCCATCTCGGCCGCCGTACCGGCTGGAACAAGGCCGACTGGCTGCCGGTGCTCTCGGCCTCGCCGGTGCGTGAGCCGGCGCATCGCGCATTCCCGAAAACCATCGAGGACTGGGACATCGAGCGCATCGTCGCCGACTATGCTTCGGCCGCCCAGCGCTGTCAGGCCGCCGGCCTGGACGGCATCGAGTTCGAATCCTACGGCCATCTGATGGACGGCTTCTGGTCGCCGGCCACCAACCATCGCGACGACGAATTCGGCGGCTCGCTCGACAACCGCCTGCGCTTCACCAACATGGTGCTTGATGCCGTGCGTGCGTCGGTCGGCGAGAAATTCGTCGTCGGCATCCGCATGGTCGCTGACGAAGATTTCGAAAAAGGCCTGTCCAAACAGGAGGGCATCGAGATCGCCAGGCGGCTGGCCAATTCCGGCAAGGTCGATTTCCTCAACATCATCCGCGGCTCGATCGAAAGCGATGCGGCGCTGACCAAGGTCATACCGGTGGCCGGCATGCGCTCGTCGCCGCATCTCGATTTCGCCGGAGAGGTGAGGGCGGCGACGAAATTCCCGACCTTCCACGCGGCGCGCATATCCGACGTGGCCACCGCACGCCACGCCATTGCCACCGGCAAGCTCGACATGGTCGGCATGACCCGCGCCCATATCGCCGATCCGCACATCATCAAAAAGGTGATGGAGGGCCGCGAGCATGAGATCCGCCCGTGCGTGGGCGCCACCTATTGTCTCGACCGCATTTATGAGGGCGGCGAAGCGCTTTGCGTCCACAATGCCGCGACTGGCCGCGAGGCCGAAATCCCGCATATCATCGTCAAGACCGAAGGACCGAAGCAGAAAATCGTGGTCATCGGAGCCGGCGCCGGCGGGCTGGAGGTTGCGCGGGTCGCAGCCGAGCGCGGCCACAAGGTGACGGTGCTTGAAGCATCGAGCCAGGCCGGCGGCCAAATTCGACTGGCGACGCAGAATCCGCGCCGCAAGGAGCTGATCGGTATCATCGACTGGCGGCTGGCTGAACTCGCCCGGCTCGGCGTCGAGATCCGCTACGACACCTGGGCGGAGAAGGACGATGTTCTGGCGCTGTCACCCGACGTGGTGGTGGTCGCCACCGGCGGCCTGCCGCAGAACCCGCCGCTGACGGCCGGCGACAATCTTGTCACCTCAAGCTGGGACATCATGGCCGGCAGCGTCAAGCCGGCCGAAAATGTACTGCTCTATGACGACAATGGCGGCCATCAGGGCATGGGCGCCGCCGAACTGATCGCCAATGCCGGCTCGAAACTCGAACTTGTCTCGCCCGAACGTTTCTTTGCCCCGGAAATGGGCGGCATGAACCATGTGCCGTACATGCGCGCCTTTCAGGAAAAGGGCGTCAGCATCACCATCAACACGCGGCTGCGTTCGGTGCGCCGCGAGGGCAACCAACTGGTCGCCGAACTGGCATCGGATTTCGCCGATGGCTGGCGCGGCGAGCGCAGGGTCGACCAGGTGGTGGTCGAGCACGGTACGTTGCCGCTCGATGATCTCTATCTCTCGCTGAAGCCTCTGTCGAAGAACGGCGGTGCGGTCGACTACGAACGGCTGGTGAGCGGTGGCGACATCTTCCCCAAGCGCAATCCAGAAGGCGGCTTTGTACTGTTCCGCATCGGCGACGCGGTCGCTTCGCGCAACATCCATGCCGCCATCTACGACGGCATCAGGTTCGGCTTGCGGATCTGAAATTGGGCGTTGCCAGGATCGGTGGCGCGCGGCCGGACCTGCGTACGAGAGCCCATGTACTTCGGTCTGGCCGCGCGCTCGCGCGTCATTGGCTCGTCGCCAGACAACGCACGATTCTGTGAGGGTGTGCCGCGTGGCGGCGTTCAAAACATTCTGGCGGTGGCCATGCACAGCACTGTCAGCACCAACAGCCCCCCGGCAATGCGCTCGCCTCTTGTCATCTTCGCGCGCAACTGCCTTTCCGTTGCCGCATCGGCACCGGCAAGCTGCCTGCTGGTTGAGCCTACCAGCGCGCCTTGCACGCCGGCGGCGATCAGGGCCGTCACGATGCCCAGCGCCAGCACCTTCTCCAT
>NZ_RZPI01000200.1:0-8236 GCF_003998715.1 Mesorhizobium sp. M7A.F.Ca.CA.002.15.2.1 | reverse complement strand
GTGTTGGATATCGGCTGCAATGCCGGCTTCTATTCCATCGAGATGAAACGGCGAGGTGCTGCCCGTGTCCTCGGCATTGATTTCGATGAGGCTTATCTGGCGCAGGCCCGCTTTGCCGCCGAGATCGCCAATTGCGAGATCGAATTCCAGAAACTGTCGGTCTACGACGTCGGCGCCCTGCGCGAAACATTCGATATCGTGCTGTTCATGGGGGTGCTTTATCACTTGCGCCACCCGTTGCTTGCGCTCGACCTTATCCGTGAGCATGTCGCCGGTGATCTGATGATCTTCCAGTCCATGCAGCGCGGCAGCACCGATCTTCCCGAGATGGAAGAGAACTATCATTTCTGGACGCATGACCTGTTCGACCGGCCGGAATTTCCCAAGCTCCATTTCATCGAGCACCGCTATGCCGACGACCCGACCAACTGGTGGATACCCAATCGAGCCTGCACCGAAGCGATGCTGCGCAGCGCCGGTTTCGAGATCGTTCTGCACCCTGAGCAGGAGGTCTATTTCTGCCGGGCCGCAGGCGACCCGGCCAGTGGCGGTCCCGTCTACCCCTCGAAAGGACAGCGCCATGATTGAAGCCGCGATGATCTGGAACGAGCCCAACAACAAATCGCATTGGGATCCCGAGCTCGACCCCGACTGGAGCCGCTTCGCCAGGATGGCAATCCTGGCGGCGGACGCAATCGCATCTGAAAACCCGGCTTTGACCAAAGTGCTCGGTGGCATCTCGCCGATAGACCCGGGATTCATCACCCGCATGAAGGAATTCGGCGTGCTGGATCATGTCGACGCCGTCGCCGTGCACGGCTTTCCGCTCGACTGGAACCTGTGGCAAATCCAGGAATGGCCGCAGAAGATCGGCGAGATCGCGACCGTCACCGACCTTCCCATCTGGGTCAGCGAAGTCGGCGTATCGACCTTCGGCGCCGAGGAAATCCAGGTCTGGGGGCTCAAGCGAACAGCTGAATTGCTGCTCGGCAATGCACCACGCGTCCAGTGGTACAGCCTCTACGATCTTCCGCGTGAATGGGAAGCAACGACGCGTCACCGCGAAGCCGAAGGCTCCTCTTATTACCGTCATTTCCATATGGGGCTGCTGCGCCAGGACGGCACGCCAAAGCCCGCGCTGGAGGAATTCCTGCGCTATACACCCGCAATGGGACTGGTGCAGTGGTTTCATTTCGAAGATCCGCGGCTGGACGACGCTGTCGCCTGGCTGAAGCGGCTGGGTGTCACCAATATGCGTACCGGGCTTTCCTGGGCGGACAGTTTTCGGCCGAATGCGCTGGACTGGTTCGACCGGCAGATGGAAGCACTCGCCGATTTCGACGTGACGGTCACCTTCTGCTTCACACCTCAGCATCGCGGAATGATGCCCCACCACACCAGCCCGCCACTGGTGCCGGAGGAGTTCGCGGAATTCTGCTCAACCATGATCCGCCGCTATGCGCCTGGCATGACATCCGCCTCGCTCCCCACGCGGCGGGCCTCGGCCGCGTGAAATCGTCATGCTGCCCATGCATCAGATGCCGGACTTCGCAACACCACTGACAGGTGGGGATGCGGCGCAGGGCACCGGGACGCAACCGGCCGCGACACTCACCGTCCTCAATGTCGCCTACCCTCTCGCGCCCGTCGGACCCGACGCTGTCGGCGGTGCCGAACAGGTTCTGTCGATGCTCGATCGGGCGTTGGTTCACGCCGGCCATCGATCTATCGTCATTGCTTGCCGTGGCTCCAGCACGAGCGGCACGCTTGTGGAAATACCGGCCGAAAACGGCATGCTCGACGAGGCGGCGAAGCGCCGCGCGCAAGAGGCCCATCGCAAAGCGATCGCCGCTGCCCGCGCCCGATGGCCCATCGATGTGGTTCATCTGCACGGCATCGATTTCGACGCTTATCTGCCCGACGATGGTCCGACCTTGGTGACCCTCCACCTGCCGTTGGATTGGTATCCGGCCGCGGCATTGCGCCCGACGCGTGGCGACCTCTGGCTTCATGCGGTCTCACCCAGCCAGCAGAAAACCGCGCCATCAGGCGCCAGGCTGACGGCACCGATTCCGAACGGCGTCGACATCCAAGCACTGAACCTGCCGCAGCCGAAGCGCGACTTTGCCCTGGTTCTGAGCCGGGTTTGCCCGGAGAAGGGCATTCACCTGGCGCTCGATGCAGCCAAACTAGCAGGCGTTCCGCTGGTCGTCGGCGGTAAGGTCTATCCCTACGAAACGCATACGCGGTACTTTCGCGACGAGGTCCAATCTCGCCTCGATGGCCGCCGCCGCTTCCTTGGCCCGCTCGGCTTCACCGCCAAGCGACGCTTTCTCAACGCAGCGCGCTGTCTGGTCATTCCGAGCCTCGCAGCCGAGACCAGCTCGCTTGTGGCCATGGAGGCCCTCGCCTGCGGGACCCCGGTAGTCGCCTTTCCAAATGGTGCGCTTCCCGACGTCATAGAGCACGGCAGGACGGGCTTTCTCGTCGACACGGTCGACGAGATGGCCCAAGCCATTCTTGCGGCGCCCAGCTTGGATGCCGAGACATGCAGGGCGGAGGCGCGACGGCGATTTTCGCTGGAACGGATGATCTCGTCTTACATGGATGCCTATCAGGCGCTGGCACAGCTTGGCACTGGTCGCCGGCGCTTGGCTGCGACGCCGTGAGCAAAGCGGTGCTGCGCTGCGAAATCATCGGTGACCCCGCGCAGTTCGACGCCTTGACGCCGCACTGGTGGAAACTGTGGCAGCAGAGTCCCTCGGCGACGCCGTTTCAATCTCCCGCCTGGCTGGTGCCATGGTGGCACGCATTCGCACCCGGTGAACTGGCGACAGTCGCGGTCTGGCGCGGCGGCGATCTGGTCGGGCTGGCGCCGCTCTATCTCGAGCACGGGACGGCCGGTTCGAAGCTGCTTCCGGTCGGCATTTCGCTCAGCGACTATCTGGACATCCTGGCTGTCCCTGGGATCGAAGCCGAGGTTGTCGGCATTATCAGCGAGTCGATCTTCTCGATCGGGTGGGCGCAATGGATCTTGTCGGACTTGCCGCAGGACAGCGTCGCCCTTGCGATGAAGCATCCCGAGATGGATCGGCCGACCGCCCATGCCGCCTGCCCCGTGCTCGCCATCGCCGGCGACGAAACGCTGGCAGGCTGCGTCCCCGCAAGACGCAGACGCCAGTTGCGTCGGGCGCGCCAGGCGGCATCAAGATGCGGCCGGATTGCGCTGTCATCGGCAAACGGCAGTCCGCAAACCTTCCTCGATCAATTGATCCGCCTGCACAATGTGCGATGGGCCGAACACGGAGGGGGTGTGTTGGCCAACCCCGCCGTCGAGCAATTCCATCGGCTCTCGCTTCCCTTGCTCGATGCTCATGGTCTGGTGCGATGCTGGCTGCTCGCGATCGATGACAGGACCATCGGTGCCTATTACGGATTTCACCACCGCGGCCGTGCCTACGCTTATCTGGGTGGGTTCGACCCTGCTTATGCCGAGGAGAGCCCGGGCGCGATCCTGATTGGCCACGCAATCGTGGAGTCGATCCGTGAAGATGCGCGCGAGTTCGATTTCCTGCGCGGCCAGGAGGCCTACAAATATGGCTGGGGCGCCGCCGACAGGTGGACGATGCGCAGGGTCTGGACGCGGAGTTGACCCATGAGTGTAACCGCACCGAAAGGCGCCCAGCGCCGGACATCGGTCAGGCTGGCGGTTGAAGACTGCATGGCCGACGGTATTTGCGCCGAAGGTGTTCTCGTCAGGCTGGCGCTCCACCTGCCGCCCACAATTGGGGCAGCGGAATTGGCGGAGGTCGTGCTGAAAGTCCGTCCGGCGGATACCGGCGACGCGGCAAGATTGCGGAAGGTCGCCGGACTGCTGCGCTGCAAACCAGACGTCTTTGCCATGTTGCGAGCGACGGGCGGCGCCGTTCGCCATGAGCGCAATGAGGACGAGACGAATGCCGCTGTCGTCATGCGGCTGGCGTCCAGCTTCGATGCCGCGGCAGCGATTTCGGGAGCCGCGAGTGTCCAACTGGCATCCCTCGGCGATGTGGAAAGGCTCACAGCCACGACCAACGAAATCGTCGCATGGCTGGAAGCCCGAGAATTCACCGGAAGGGAACGGAGCATTCTCGACATCGGTTGCGGCATCGGCCGTTTCGAGCGTGCGCTGTGCAGATCCTTCAAGCGGATGGTCGGTATCGATATATCGTCGCGAATGATCTCCATCGCCTCAGAGCAATGCGCCGCACTCGGCAATGTCGAGTTACGACAAACCTCCGGTCTCGATCTGGCCGATTTCGACGATGCCAGTTTCGATTGCGTGCTGGCGGTCGACAGCTTTCCCTATCTGGTTCTGGCCGGCATGGCAGAGCGGCATTTCGAAGAAATTGCGCGCGTTCTGAAACGGCCGGGCTGGCTCGCCTTGCTGAACTATTCCTATCGCGGATCGCTTTTCTCAGACCGCGACGATATCGGCCGTCTGGCGCAAGCTCATCAATTGCGGGTCCTCATCGACGGTGAGAAGCCGTTTCGATCATGGGATGGCAACGCTTTTTTGCTCGCTCGGTGAGACGGAACATTACAGCACGATGCCAGTTCGGATGTCGAGCAAAGGGCACCAACGAGTGTCCTCGATTCGAAGGAGGAGCGCGGGCTGGACGGCAATCGGATCAAGTCCGAAGGATTACGCCGCTAATCGATTGCCGAAGGACTGAACGCCACCGCGCGGGCCTGTGGTCCGCGGGGCGACCAAGGAGCAAGGAAATAAACCTGTGCAAGGGTCCGCCGGTCAGCTTCTCGGCGGTGGACACAGGCTTGTAATGCCGGGCGCTTATCACCACACTACGATCAAGGGACCGCTATCAAGAGAATGTGATGTCTCGTTCGAGCGACGATACCGCGGATCCGCATGTCGAGATGGCGGTGGATCGGGAGATTGCCTCCCTGCTGGCAGCCATAGAGCAGGAAAAGATTCCGGACCGCCTCACCAAGCTGGCGATCGAATTGCAGAACGCGCTCGTCGAGAAGCGTCGGCGCGACGTGAACAACTGACTATCTGCGGCTGTCGACCTCGACGTCGAGCTGACCGTCCGACAGCTGGTTTCTCCTCTCCATCAATGTCTCCAGCGAACTCTCCCCTAGGAGTTCAAGGATGTTGGCGCGCGCACGGTTCAGGCGGCTTTTGACCGTCCCGACCGCGCAACCGCATATGTCGGCGGTTTCCTCGTAGCTCACTCCCAAAACGCCGATCAGCATCAGCACCTCGCGTTGGTGTTCAGGCAGTCTTTGAATGGCGCCGTGAACTTCCCTGCTCTGAACGGTCCATTCCTGGGTGGCTTCCGAAATTGGTCTCGAAGAGGCGCAGTCGAGCAGGCCTGGCGCCTCCCGGGCAGCGATCTTGACCCGGGTATAATAGGTGTTGCGCATGATGGTGAAGAGCCACGACTTCATTCGCGTACCGGGTTCGAACTTGTCGATGTTGGCGAGACCCTTGGTCAGTGTCTCCTGCACGAGATCGTCAGCATCGTCGGGGACGCGGCAGAAGGTGCGGGCGAATGCCCGCAGGGCGGGTATCAGGTCAACGATGGAAACTTCATTGGTTTCCTGGTCGGCCAAAAGGCAGCCTCCGGATGACAATGGTCCAGCTCCCAGCAGAAAGAGTGTGTGAACGCAGCCTCAGCTAAATGCATGGAAGTTTGGTTCGTTCCTCTTGCTGGAGACAACTCTTCATAATTCTTCGCGGGCGGAGATATCTGTCATGCGATCGGCGCATACCATCACCGCAGCAGCGACGCCTCCTTCGACAGTGGTATCTACAGCGTCCGCTTTTTTACGGGAACAAAGCCGTTCACCGGCAGTTTGATGGCTTGCCACTTTAACCTTCCAGTATCGATCGAGGACCTGTCATGGCCAAATCCGCTCGCCCCTCCGCTCGCCAATCGGCAAGTGGACTGGATCAGAATAGCGCGCGCGGAAATGGCGGCGAGTTGCACCAGGTCGCGGGAGACGACACGCCTGTCCTTACCACGGCGCTCGGAACGCCTGTCTCCGACGACCAAAACACATTGCGGATCGGTGAACGCGGACCATCGCTGATCGAAGACTTTCACTTTCGCGAGAAGATTTTCCACTTCGACCACGAACGCATCCCGGAACGGGTCGTCCATGCCCGCGGCTATGGCGCGCATGGTTATTTCGAGACCTACGACTCACTGGCCAAATACACACGTGCCGACATTTTCCAGCGAGCTGGTGAAAAGACGCCGGCATTCGTTCGTTTCTCGACGGTTGCCGGCAACAAGGGCTCGTTCGATCTCGCCCGCGACGTGCGCGGCTTTGCGGTCAAGCTCTACACCAAGGAAGGCAATTGGGATTTGGTCGGCAACAACATTCCGGTCTTCTTCATCCAGGACGCCATCAAGTTTCCCGATCTGATCCACGCCGCCAAACAGGAGCCCGACCGTGCTTTTCCGCAGGCACAGACGGCGCACGACAATTTCTGGGACTTCATCAGCCTGATGCCGGAATCGATGCACATGGTGATGTGGATCATGTCGGATCGCGCCATCCCGCGTTCCTTCCGCTTCATGCAAGGCTTCGGTGTGCATACGTTCCGCCTCGTCAACGCCAAGGACGAATCCACCTTCGTCAAGTTCATCTGGAAACCCAAGCTCGGCATGCAATCGGTGGTCTGGAACGAGGCGGTCAAGATCAACGGCGCCGATCCCGACTTCCATCGCCGCGATCTGTGGGAGGCCATACAGGCCGGCAATTTCCCGGAATGGGAGTTGACGGTGCAACTGTTCGATCAGGCGTTTGCCGACAGTTTTGACTTCGATATCCTGGACGCAACGAAGATCATTCCCGAAGAGGTTCTCGAACCAATTCCGGTCGGTCGGCTGGTGCTCGACCGGATGCCGGATAATTTCTTCGCCGAGACCGAGCAGGTTGCATTCATGACGCAGAATGTGCCGCCCGGAATCGATTTCTCCAACGATCCGCTTCTGCAGGGCCGCAACTTCTCCTATCTCGATACCCAATTGAAGCGGCTGGGCAGTCCGAACTTTACCCATCTGCCGGTCAATGCGCCGAAGTGCCCGTTCGCCCATTTTCAACAGGACGGGCACATGGCCATGCGCAATCCGGCCGGTCGCGCCAACTATGAACCTAACTCATGGGGACTGGGACCGCGCGAGGATCCGCAGCGTGGCTTCCGTTCTTTCTCCGATGCCGAACAAGGGCAGAAAGTACGTCTGCGCGCGGAGAGCTTCGCCGATCACTACAGCCAGGCCCGGCAATTCTTCAACAGCCAGACACCACCGGAGCAGCGTCACATCGCGATGGCGCTGACGTTTGAACTGAGCAAGGTCCAGGCACCGGCGATCCGCGAACGCATGGTTTCGCATTTGTTGAACATCGATGAAACGCTGGCGACCACGGTCGCCGACAAGCTCGGCATCCGTGACATGCCCGAACCTGCCGAAGCCGCCGTTCCACCGCGCGATGACTTGCCGCCGTCGCCGGCGCTCAGCATCATCCAAAACGGGCCCGACAGTTTCGAAGGCCGCAAAGTCGGTGTCATGCTCAGCGATGGAGCCGATGTCGCGCTGTTCGAGGAACTTCGTTCCGCCATCGAAGCGGAAGGCGCGGTGATGGAGGTGGTTGCGCCCAAGGTGGGCGGCGTCGAAGCCGCCGACGGCACCCACATCGAGGCAAGGCACATGATCGACGGCGGTCCATCCGTTTTGTTCGACGCGGTGGTGCTGCTCCTCTCCGAGGCGGGCGCCGAGCTACTGGTCACGGAGGCCGCTGCGAAGGATTTCGTGTCTGATGCGTTTGCGCATTGCAAGTTCATCGGCTTCACCTCCGGGGCCGAGCCGCTCCTGATCAAAGCAGGCGTCGCTCCCGATGCCGATGAGGGGCTGAGGCGGCTGGATTCGGCAGCTTCGGTAGCTGCGTTTGTGCAGTCATGCCGCAAACTGCGGCTCTGGGCGCGGGAGGCGGCTGTCAAACTTTGATGCGATGGCGTCAGCTGTTTCCGTTGGCGCGTCCGCACTCTTTGGTTTGCCGCCAACCCAGCCGGCACCGCGGTCTACGAGCGATCTTCCTTGCTGGACGCTTGTCGCCGCTGCTTCTCCAGAACCTCGTCGGTCCCAACCAGCTTCTTTGCTCCGCCTGAAATGGTCGTGGACACCACCGAAGGCGGATCGCTCGCGGGAAAGGAATCCTCCAACCC
>NZ_RZPI01000001.1:0-47041 GCF_003998715.1 Mesorhizobium sp. M7A.F.Ca.CA.002.15.2.1 | reverse complement strand
GACGGGGGCTATTCCCGCCGGTATGGCGGTTGCGATCCTGGTCGGCCTCCTGTGCGGGCTTGCCAACGGGCTCATCGTCACGGTCGGCAGGATCGAACCGTTTATCGCCACGCTGGGCACGATGGGGATTTTCCGGGCGCTGATAACCTATCTGACCGATGGCGGCACGATACCGATCGACAGGTCGTTGCGCGAGGCCTACCGGCCTGTCTATTTCGGCACGGTCGGCGGGATCCCGGTTCCAATCCTCATATCCGTCGCAGTCGCCGCGGTCGCATCCTTCATCCTTTACAAGATGAAATATGGGCGCAAATGTGCGGCGGTCGGCGCCAATGAGGATGTCGCCCGTTATTCCGGCATCTCGGTGATCAGGACACGGACCGTGGCCTATATCGTCCAGGGTGTCTGTGTGGCGATTGCCGCGATCTGCTACGTGCCGCGCCTGGGCGCCGCAACGCCGACAACCGGACAGCTTTGGGAACTGCAGGTCATCACCGCCGTGGTGATTGGCGGCACCGCATTGCGCGGCGGCAAGGGCCATGTGTGGGGGACAGTCGCCGGCGCCGTCATCCTGGAACTCATCGCCAATCTCATGGTGCTCTCGGACTTCGTCTCCGAATACCTCGTTGCCGCTGTTCAAGGCGTCATCATCATCATCGCCATGCTCATCCAGCGGTTTTCGAATTCGAAATAGCGCCGCGTCCGGACCACGCGGATTAACGTTCTTGTAGGTCCAAGGGAGAAGACAATGTTCAGTAGAAAATGGATTGCGGCAGCGACACTTGGCGCGCTGCTGCTGGCCGGCCAGGCCATGGCGCAAGACAAGAAGGTCATCGCGGTGTCGATACCGGCCGCTGACCACGGTTGGACAGCGGGCATCGTCTACCACGCACAAGCGGCGGCCAAGGAAATCAACGCCGCGTTCCCGAACGTCGAAGTGGTCGTGAAGACGTCGCCGTCCGCGGCGGAGCAGGTCAGCGCGCTTGAGGACCTGTCGGCCAGCCGCAAGCTGGATGCTCTGGTGATCCTGCCTTACAGCTCGGAAGAGCTGACCCAGCCGGTCAACGCTATCAAGGACATGGGCACGTTCATCACCGTCGTCGATCGGGGTCTGACTGACGCCTCCGTCCAGGATCTCTACCTCGCCGGCGACAATATCGCGGTTGGCACCAACACCGCCAAGTTCATGATCGACAAGCTTGGCGGCAAGGGCGACGTCGTTGTGTTGCGCGGCATTCCGACCGTCATCGACGACGAGCGCATCAAGGGCTTCCAGGACACGATCAAAGGCACTGATCTGAAAGTCCTCGACATCCAGTACGCGCATTGGAACAGCGACGAAGCCTTCAAGCTGATGCAGGACTATCTGGCCAAGTACCCGCATATCGATGCGGTGTGGGCCAATGACGACGACATGCTGCTTGGCGTGCTCGAGGCGGTCAAGCAGTCGGGGCGGACCGACATCAAGCTTGCGCTCGGTGGCAACGGCATGAAGGACATCGTCAAGAAAGTGATCGACGGCGACGCCATGACGCCGGTCGAGACGCCATACCCGCCGTCGATGATCAAGACCGCGATCTACATGACAGTCGCCAACCTGATCGGCCAGGCACCCGTCCGTGGCACCGTCAAGCTCGACGCGCCGTTGATCACCCAGGCCAACGCCAAGGAATATTACTTTCCGGATTCGCCATTCTGACCCTATCCGATTTCACAGAAAGGCAGGCGCAGTCTGCGCCTTGCCTAGCTCAAAACACTGAGAGGAAGAACCATGCCAGGCAAAAAGATACTGATGCTGACCGGTGAGTTCACCGAAGAATACGAAATCTTTGTCTATCAGCAAGCGATGGAAGCCGTCGGTCACACCATCCACGTGGTATGCCCGGACAAGAACGCCGGAGATCTGATCAAGACCTCGCTGCACGACTTCGAGGGCGACCAGACCTACACCGAAAAGCTCGGCCATTATGCGCTGATCAACAAGACTTTCTCGGAAGCCGAGAGGCAGCTCGATCAGTATCATGCCGTCTACTGCGCGGGCGGCCGCGGCCCGGAATACATCCGCACCGACAAGCGCGTGCAGGCGATCGTGCGCCATTTCCACGAGGCCAAGAAGCCAATCTTCACCATCTGCCACGGCGTGCAGATCCTGATCGCTGTCGACGGCGTGGTGCGCGGCAAGAAGGTCGCGGCACTCGGCGCCTGCGAGCCGGAGGTGACACTGGCGGGTGGCACCTATATCGACCTGTCGCCGACCGAGGCCTATGTGGACGGGACAATGGTTTCGGCCAAAGGTTGGACGGCGCTTGCTGCGTTCATCCGCGAATGTCTGAAGGTGCTGGGAACGGAAATCCGCCACGCATAAACTTCTGGAACCGACGCATTCGCCAAGGGATGCGTCGGTTCCCTTCAACAGCGCTTCCATATCCATCAACTCGGTCGGGATCGCGGCTTCCGAGCTACGATATAGGCGAGACACTTAAGTATTGCCGCCTGTTGCGCCGCTTTTCGTCCTGCCTGTTCCACTGGTGCTGTTCGACAGGGTCGGCGCGCGGCGTTGTTTCAGCATCCGGATAGGCCGTGTCGTCGACCGTGCGGCCCCGTCGTCCCCCCGAGGCCACCTCGCTCCGGGCTTGCTCATTCGGATTGCAAGCTGCTGACATCAGTCAACGCCTGCAACGGCGCTACGCCACCGGAAATCGGGGTGCGCTTGAGTTCAGGCCCGCGTCAGTAAATCTGGCATCGCGGATAATCCAATAATCTCCCGGCGTCCGGGGCTGGTCATCGGCCTGACGAAAAGAACGGCGTCCAGGAACGATTTCGGCCGGCTGTCGTTGCCTAACATTAGGTATCCCTTATGGACTTTGCGAAATGCCGCTGTGTCAGAATCTATGCCCTCTTGAAATGACGTTCAAATGTCCTCGCTGCGGATTGGCTTTGCTGAAACCCGGGCGCTGGTTCCAGGTTGCGTCCAAATATCGCTGCGAGGGCTGTCACAGCGAAATCCGGATTACGTATCCCGACAAGATTGCACTTTTCCAGAAGTATGCGGATTCGCAGGGCGAGGTCCATCTCCCCCAAAGCATAGCTCAGTCCTGACCAGTCGTTCAGCGGCTAGGCCACGGTCCTGCCAGGAGGGCAGGCGATCTGAAGGCTGACTTCCGGCGGTAGGGTTGCCTGTAGCATGGAACGAAATCCGTTCCCTGCGGTTGGAGTTGTCCAGCTACACGCGATTGAACCGGCCTTGCCCCACAGTCAGGAGCAGTGATGCAAACATACCTGGTGGAACAAATGGAGGGGGATGACGTGGTCGCGGCGAGTAACGTCAATGCGTCCAGCCCGTTCACGGCGGCGACTATGTCAACGGGACGCCAGGTTACCCTGCGGACTTGGGAAAACAATTGGGTTCGTGTAACGGATGAGCTTGGAGGGGAAGTGTTCGCATACTGCTTCGTTTCAAGTACTGGCAAAGCGGATAGCAGCGCGCAGCCCGACACCTCTGTAAGGTAAGGTAGTCCCGCAGCCCGGGCGGGCGCAGGCTGGCCTCTTCATCTTCGAATAATTCAAGCGATTAAGACCGTCTCACGCATCATCCGAATGATTGATGAAAAGATCATGCCGCGGAGCGATAAGCGGCAACAATCCTAGCGTGGGGCCCTTATGTCTCTGGCGCATTTAGAATCTTCGAGGGCGATTCAAACGGTGCAGGCTGACTACCAAGCGGTGGTCCCTTGCCGATGGCTAAAAGCTCCCGATCATGCTCTTGACCATGGCGGGCCTGTTCTACGTCTGCATCAACGGATGGGAACTGGCTTCGCCGACGTTCCTGTCTTTGATCACCTGAGGGAGATCGCCGGGCGTTATTCCGAAAAATTAGCCGCCAGCGACGGCACCAATCGACTGACCTATTCCGAGCTTTTTCGGGCGGTCGAGGCATTGGCCGGCTGGATTGAAGCCGTCGTTCCCGACGGAAATGCGGTTGGAATACTTCAGGCCAACTCGGTCTGGTACACCGTTGCGATGCTGGCCAGCATGGCATCCGGTCGGCCGTCAGTGCCGCTTAACGTGCGAGATCCGGACTCGCGCATCAACGAAATCGTCGCCGACGCGAGGCTCTCCGCCATAATTGGCGACAAAGGCCTCCACGGCCTTGATCTGCCCCAGCACGTTGCCTGGATCGATATGGCGCAATCATTGCAGGCAACGCCCCATCCAGCCGCACACCGTGTGGTTTCTGTCGATGCACCGGCAATCGTGCTTTATACCTCCGGCAGCACGGGCCGCCCCAAGGGGATTGTCAACAGCCAGCGGAACTTGCTGTGCCGAGTGCAGCAATATGTCGATGCGTGCCACATCAATGCACAGGATGTATTCCTGCCTCTGACCGGCCCGGCAACCATCGCCGGCTGTCGGGAAATTCTTGCCGCTCTGCTCACGGGTGCCACGTTGCAGCTTGTGGAGGTTGAAGCCGTCGGCCTGCGCGCGGTTCGCGGCCGCATGCAATCCGAAGGCGTGACGATCACCTATCTGGTGCCGGCATTGCTTCGCGCTCTCTTGGCGGATGAACCCGCGGACGCCTTTGGTTCGCTCAGAGTTGCCCGAATTGGAGGCGAGAAGGTATCTTCGGCCGACATCCGCCTCGTGCGCAAGGCTGTCCCGCCAAATTGCCTGGTGCAGATCGGCTATTCATCGACGGAAACGACGGGATCGCAGTGGTTCTTGCCGCACGATTGGCCGGAATTCGATTCTTCGGCTCCCGTCGGCTGGCTGCTTCCGGGAATCAGCTTCGCAGTGGTCGATGAAGAGGGTTACCCGGTTCAGCCCGGCAAGATCGGAGAACTGTTGATCAGAAGCCCGTATGTCGCGCTTGGACATTGGGAAAACGGGGCCGTTGTTCCGTTTGAAGTAGACCCCGACGACCAGACGCTTCGCATCTTTGCGACGGGCGATCTTGTGCAAATCGGGAGTGACGGCCTGCTGCGGATCATAGGCCGCAAAGGGCGCCAGATAAAGGTCAATGGGCGGCGCGTTGAGCCGGCCGAACTCGAACGGGTGCTGCGTGGCGCGCCGTCGGTGAAGGATGCCGTGGTTATCGTCACCCCGGCGAATGAACTGGTTGCATTCGCCGTACCGCACAGCGGAGCGGGAGCCAGTTTTTGCGACGAGCTGCGCCAACTTGCCAGGACAAAATTGCCGCCGGCGCTTTGCCCGTTGCGACTCCATGCAAGCGCCGAGATACCGCGACTGCCCAGCGGAAAGATCGATATGACAACGCTGGCTGCAATTGACCTTTCGGTTCGGGAAACCACGCCCCCACCGCAAATACCCCATGCGGGACATGAAGTTCCTGCTCATCAGATCGTACGGCGTGCCTGGACCAAGGTCCTCAAGACGCGGGTCGCCCTGGGCTGTTGGGATGAAGCGGGGGGAGATTCGCTGAAGCTGCTGCACTGCGTCATGGAAATCGAAAGCGCGATCGGGCAGGAGCTCGGATTGGAAGCCTTCACGGTTGGAATGAGCTTCGATGAGATGGTTGCAGCGGTCATTTCTGCTCAAGGAGGCGGCGAGCACGCGCCCGCTTGGAAACACGAGCCTCCGCTGCTTTTCCTTTTCCCCGGGTCGGTCGGCTATGGTCCGAGCCTTGCTTCGTTCGCATCGGCAATAAGCAAGGTCGCCAGGGTGTCTCCCATCAGATATCCGGCCCTGGGCATGATCCTGCAAGGTCAGAACACCGTCGCCGCAATGGTCGAAGCTGCAATCGATCATATCAACCGCGTACAGCCGACCGGCTGTGTTCGCCTGCTTGGTCACTCGCTCGGAGGAGCGGTTGCTTTTGAGGTTGCCGCGCGTCTGCTTGATCAAGGGCGAGCGGTAGCGTTCACGGGCATTCTGGATACCAGCCTGGTTGGCGAACGCAGCAAGCGTTGGGAGACGATTACCCGGACATTTCACCGGATCCGAACCAATCGTATATCGGCTAGTCGAGTGGCATGCCGCGCGCTTGCCAAGGTCGCGGTCAAAATGCACTGCGAATCCCGGCTTGCCAGCTTCCTCGATCGCTATGCCGAGGGTCAGTTCAACCCGACGAGCTTCAGAACCAAACTGGAACTGCAGGAAGTTCTGCGCGCGCGCGCCTTCTTCCAGTGGCTCACAGAACCCAGGCCGATACTGCCGATCACCGGCACCTTGTTCCGTTGCGCGCGGCCCGGAATGCCGCTTGCACTTGGGTGGGATCGGGCATTCGTCCATCTGGACGTCATTCCGATCGCCGGCACTCACATCGACATGGTCGTGGAGCCTCATCTGACCATCAATCGCCCGCTCATCGAAAACGCTGTGACTGAGACCTACTCTTCAATCGAGTCACAGAAACGGGAGGCAGTGTCATCGACCTGATCGGGGAATTCAGCAGCGGTGTGCTGGCGCTCGATGCCCGGCTGGAGATCGATCGCATCGTCGAGACCTTGCGCGAACAGGTTCTCGGCACACAACGGCGCCGCGGAGTGGTTGTCGGGCTCTCCGGAGGCATCGACAGTTCGGTCGTCGCAACGGTCTGCGCACGCGCGTTCGGCAGGGACAAGGTACTGGGCCTGTTCATGCCGGAGCGCGATTCATCCGGCGACTCGCTGAGGCTTGGCCGCAGCGTCGCCGGGCAGCTTGGCATCGACACAATCCTTGAAGATATCCAGCCGGCGCTCGAGGGCATCGGTGCCTACGCCCGACAGATGGAGGCCATCCGAACTGCCGTCCCTGGATATGGCGAAGGCTGGAAATGCAAGCTGGTCATGGCATCGGTGCTGGAGAGCAGCGGCCTTAATATCACGCGCCTCACCGTCGAGGATCCGGACGGAAAGATCGACACCGTGCGTCTTTCGCCGGCGGCTTACCTGCAGATCGTCGCTGCAACCAACTACAAGCAGCGGGTTCGCAAGATGACTGAATACTATCATGCGGACCGCCTCAACTATGCAGTGGCAGGCACGCCAAACCGGCTCGAATATGACCAAGGCTTCTTCGTCAAGCAGGGCGACGGCGTCGCCGACGTGATGCCGATCGTCCATCTCTACAAGACCCAGGTTTATCAGCTGGCGGAATATCTCGGGATTGACGAGGAGGTCCGAATGAGGCCGCCGACCACGGACACGTTTTCCATGGCGCAAACCCAGGAGGAGTTCTACTTCGCCTTGCCCTATCAGCTGATGGATTTGTGCCTCTACGGCATGAATCACGGAATTTCGGCCGGCGTGGTTGCCGCCGCCGCCGGCCTGACGGCCGAGCAGGTCGAGAAGGTCTATAAGGATATCGTCAGCAAACGCCGCGCCGCCCGCTACCTTCACGCACGGCCGCAGCTGTCCGCTGCGATGGACAGGGATTGACCCATGTGCGGTATCGCCGGAATTGTGGCGCTGAACGCGGCTGCGGAGCCTCCTTCACGAGCCGCGCTTCTACGAATGGCAGCCGCGCTCTCCCATCGAGGCCCGGACGAGAGCGGCGTTTACCGCGACAGGCGGGCGGGGCTGGCGCATACCCGTCTGTCGGTCATCGATCTCTCGACCGGACAGCAGCCCCTCGCCGACACCGGCGATACCACCTGGATCGTGTTCAACGGCGAGATCTTCAACTACATCGAGCTGCGTGAACAACTCACGGCGCTGGGGCATCGTTTCCGCACCCGCAGCGATACCGAGGTCATCGTGCACGCCTACCGCGCCTGGGGCGTGGCCGCGTTCGAGAGGCTAAACGGGCAGTGGGCACTCGCCATCTGGGATTCGCTGACAGGCCGCCTCGTCCTGTCGCGCGACCGGTTCGGCATCTGCCCGCTGCATTTGTGCGAACATGCTGGCCGCCTTCACTTCGCCAGCGAAGTGAAGGCCATTTTCGCAGCCGACCCGGCGATACCGCGGGCCTTCGATCCGGCGGGGATAGACCAGACTTTCACGCTGTGGACGGTCGTACCGCCGCAAGGCGTATTTCAGGGAGTGAAGGAACTTACCCCCGGCCATGTACGCATCTACGACAATGGCAGCGTTCGTGAGCACGCTTTCTGGAAACCTTGCTATCCCGAGATCGCGGACCAGGCCCATGGCACCTTCACCGGCTCACTGGACGATGCGGTGGACGAAGTGCGTAGCGCCTTGCAGGCCGCGACGGCGCTTAGAATGGTCAAGGCGGATGTGCCGGTTGGCTGCTACCTTTCCGGCGGGCTCGACAGCTCACTTGTCGCCATGCTCGGTAGGCGCTTCGCCGGCGCGCCATTCCAGACCTTCTCGTTGCGTTTTGCTGACGCCGAATATGATGAAACCCGTTACCAGCGGCTGGTTGCAAGTGCGAGCGGCGGCGAGCACCACGAGGTGATGGTTTCGCGCGGTGATATTGCCGAGGTTTTCCCAGATGTGATCCGTCACGCCGAGTGTCCGATTCTCAGGACCGCGCCGGCGCCGTTGTTCCTTCTCTCGAGGCTGGTGCGCGAACATGGCATCAAGGTCGTCCTGACCGGCGAGGGCGCCGACGAGATGTTTGCCGGCTACGACCTGTTCCGTGAAGGCAAGGTCCGCCGTTTCTGGGGGCGGCAGCCCGCATCCGCCCGACGCGCGCGACTGCTGGAACGGCTCTACCCCTATCTGAGCCGGTCGCCCGTCAAGCAGCAGGCGATGGCGCGCCAGTTCTTCGGACACGGTATCCATGCATTTGGCGCGCCCGGCTTCGCGCATGACACCCGCTGGCGCACCACCAGCGCCATCAAACGGCTGTTCTCGGCCGACATGCATGCCGAAGCGGCGCGTCACGACGTGGTGGCGGACCTGCTTGGCCACCTGCCCGAAGAGTTTCCACGATGGGGTCCTCTCGCGCAGGACCAGTATCTTGAGATCAGGACGCTGATGTCGGGCTACCTGCTCTCCTCGCAGGGTGACAGGATGCTGATGGCCCATTCTGTCGAGGGGCGCTTCCCGTTCCTGGACGACAGGCTCGTGGCGTTGGCGAATTCGCTCCCGCCCGACTACAAGCTGCGCATTCTGGATGAGAAACACGTGCTGAAGCGTGTGGCGAAATCGATCGTGCCCGCGGAAGTCGTGGCCCGCAAGAAGCAACCCTACCGGGCGCCCAACGCACTTTGCTTCACGGGCGATGGCGCACCCGCCTATGTCCGCGAAGCACTCTCCGAGACTGCCCTGCGCGCGGCGAATGTCTTTGATCCGAACTCGGTCGCGCGCCTGCTGGACAAATGCGCTGCCAAGACCGGCGATGGGGATCTGTCCAACTCGGACAACATGGCGTTGGTCGGCGTGCTGTCGACGCAGCTCCTCCATCAGCAGTTTGTCGCTAGCCGCCCATCGAGCGCGCATGCGGTCGACCTCAGGATAGACGTCGATCACCTGCACAGGGAAGAGGTGCTGGTATGATGCATGGCGCCGTACCTCTGCTGGACGATTACCTCAGCCATTCGGCCGAACGGCTCGGCGACAAGATAGCGCTGGTGTGCGGCGAGCACCGGCTCACCTATGACGAGCTTGAGACACGCTCCAGCGCGGTCGCCCGTCATCTCGTCACGTCCGGGGTCGCCCCCGGTGACCGCGTTATGATCTTCGCCGACAACACCGTCGAGACCGTGGTCAGCTTCTGGGCGGTTCTCAAGGCGAGCGCCGTTGTGTGCGTCGTCAATCCGCTCACCAAGAGCGACAAGCTGGGGTATTTGCTCAACGATTGCCTTCCGGCAGCATTGATCACCGACAAACATTTGCAGCCGGTCTTTGCTGAGCCGGCGCGTAACTGTCCGTCGCTGCGGCGGCTCATCGTCTCCGGTCAGGTGGACGACGCCGAGCTCCGGGGATTGCCGCATGCCGTGCGCTGGGATGAGGCGGCTGCCGGCCACGGCAAAGCGCCGCCCCGCCGCCGCATCGATATCGATCTCGCAGCCATCATCTACACGTCGGGCTCGACCGGCGAACCCAAAGGCGTGATGCTGACACACAGGAACATGATGACAGCCTGCACGTCTATCGCCTCGTACCTTGAGCTTGGCGAAGACGACGTGATCCTCAATGTCTTGCCCCTGGCCTTCGACTACGGCCTCTATCAGATGATAATGGCATTCCGTACCGGGGCGCGGTTGGTCCTCGAGCGCTCGTTTGCCTTCCCCGCACAGATACTTGCGATCATCGAAAGGGAGAGAGTTACAGGCTTTCCCGGCGTGCCGACCATCTTTGCCGCGCTGTCGGATCTCAGGACGCTGAAGGCAAATGATTTTGCAAGCATAAGGTATGTCACGAATACGGCGGCAGCCCTGCCGCTTAAGCACATTCGCCTGCTCCAGGAACTGTTTGCCGCCGCCCGCATCTATTCGATGTACGGCCTGACCGAATGCAAACGCTGCACCTATCTTCCGCCGGACGATCTTGCCCGAAAACCGTTGAGCGTGGGGATCGCCATCCCGAACACCGAAATGTGGATTGTCGATGAGGATGACCGAAGGGTTGGTCCCAATGTCGTCGGCCAGTTGGTCATCCGCGGGGCAACGGTCATGAAGGGCTACTGGGGTAAGCCGGAGGCTACCGCGAAGAAGCTCAAGCCAGGTCCTTTGCCCGGCGAGCAGGTTCTGTACACCGGCGACTACTGCCGAATGGACGAGGAAGGCTACCTCTATTTTGTCGGCCGCAGCGATGAGATCATAAAATCGCGGGGAGAAAAGGTGGCGCCTAGGGAAGTCGAAAACGTGCTGATGGAAATCCCGGGAGTACGGGAAGCCGCGGTTGTCGGAGTACCTGATGACCTGCTGGGGCAAGCAGTGAAAGCGTTTGTCGTCATGGAGCAAGGAACGATCATGGGCGAAAAGCAGCTGCGGATGGAATGTCAGAAGCGATTGGAAAACTTCATGATTCCGAAGTCCATCCAAATTGTGTCCAGTCTGCCGATGACGGACACGGGCAAGCTCAAGAAAATGGCGCTGTCATAAAGCAATTTACGGAAATTATTTGGATCGGAGGCCAATTCAATGCTGAGCACGAACAACAGAATTGACACCTACAGCGATCAAATCCGCGCCTTTCTGGCGTCAAACTTCTACGTAGCCGACCCGCGTGCGCTGGAAGTTGAAACGTCGTTGCTCGATCAGGGCATCATAGACTCGACTGGAGTGCTTGAAGTTATCGGATTCGTCGAGGAGACATTCGGCATCACTGTCGAGGACAGTGAACTTCTGCCGGAGAATTTCGATTCCATCCAGGGAATTGCACGTTACGTGGTCAGCAAGGAAAACTGATCGCCGGGCTACGGCTTGAGGGCGTCGTCCCAACCGGGCGCGCAAACCCATGGCGCGGCTCACGCTGGCGCTTTGGCCCGTGCACAAACCACCCTGGCTTCACCGGCTTTGTTCGCAACCGTGCGAATGCTCTCATAGGCTTTGGAACGCTCAACCAAACTCATGACCTGCCGGTCCTGGCCAAGCCCGACCTCGAAAAGCAGCATGCCACCTTGCCGCAGATAATGCTGCGCCTCCTTGATCACCCGCATATGAATGCTCAGGCCGTAAGGCCCGGCAGCGAACGCCTCACGGGGTTCAAGTTCCATCAGATGCGCGCGGTCGTTTTCGAGCCGCTTCTCCGAGATGTAAGGCGGGTTGCAGACGACCAGATCGATCGTACCTTCGAGCTCCAGACCCGAGAAGGAATTGAAGAGGTCGCCCTGTAGCACCGAAATACGTCCGGCCAGGCCAAGATGGGCAACGTTCCGGCAGGTGGTTTCGACGCAGCTGTCAGTAAGATCGCTCGCCCAGACGCGCGCGGTGGGGACCTTGTATCCAATGGCGCAGGCGAGATTGCCCGCCCCGCAGCACATGTCCACGACACGCGGTACCGGCCTGTTAAGTTCACGAAGCACATTGAGGGCGGTGCTGCCGAGCAGTTCCGTCTCCGGGCGAGGGACGAGCACGCCGGGCGCGACAACCAACTTCAGCCCCATGAAGTCGGTGCGGCCGGTGCTGTAGGCGCTGGCGACATCTATTTCACCAATCACGGCAAACCCGCTTTCTTGATTTCCCAATGTTGATTTCTCAGGCGCCCGGTCTTCATGCCATGGGCGAGCCATCAGCAACGTCGTTCCCGGCTCGGTTCACGTCCGCGCAACTACTGGATCGCCGCGCTCTGCAGTTCGCTGCTGAACCTCACCTCGATGGTGTCTCCAGGCGCAACCTCGGTGTCCTGGTCGACCGGTCGACCTCTTGACGCGTCGCCGGCCCCGCCGGTTATTGTGATCCGCGCCTGAAAGGTTTCGCCGGCGACGGGCAGTGGAAGCGCGGACGCCCCTGATGGCTGAAGCTTCTGGCTGGCTGCGTGGAGCCTTGCAGTGGTCTCGGCGAGGCGAAGGTCGGTGTCCCTCAATTCGTTCAGAAGGCCGATCCTTCTTTGATTTTCATTGCGTTCCTGCTGCCTGACGGAGTCTTCCTGCTGGCGCCGCGTTCTCATCAGTTCGACTGAGGTCTCGAGCGCCCGGCTCGACGACATCAGCACGGCACGCCTGACGTCGGCGAGCCTGCTGTTGGTCAGGTTGCCCGATTCGAACGATTTGGTGACCCGCGCAAGATCGTCCTCATCCTGTTTCACCTCGTCTGCTTCCGCCTGCTCGCGCTTGAGCAGAACCTCGACCTGAGCCTCGGCATCCTTGGCGGTCTTGTCGAGATAGCTTTGCTCCTGCTGAAAATTGTTCAGCGAAATCTTGAGGCCCTCCGCTTCCGCCTGCGCGACCGCCGATATCAATGCATTCGACAGGGGCGAGCCTTGCGGCGGTTGCATGTCAAATTCTGCCTGGTTCTGAAGTTCGGCGCGGATGCGCGCGCCATGAAAGTAGTCCCTGATGTAGTCCCCCCAGATCGACTCGTAGTCGCGTCGCAGATCAACGGGATCAGGTCCGCTTTGGCTTGCCCGAGACCGCAGGAGACTAAAACCGCCGGCGACGGCAATTGCCTGTCGGACAGTCATGAGTGGCCGGTAAGTCTGCTGCCCTGGTGTCAGCACATCGCCAGTCACATAGATCGGACGGTACTCCGCGATCACGGCCGTGACGTCGCTCGGCTTGATGACGATCATTTGCTCCCGTCCATCAGGTAGGCGCTGATGGACTATCTTGGTTGGCAGCACCGCCTCCATGCGCGTCTGCAATTCTGCCGGCGTCAGCCCGCCAACCGGGATCATCCCGAACTCGGGCAGCGCGATCGAGCCATCCATTTGCACGATCGCGCGTTGCGTTCGCTCCGCTATGGAGGCTATTCCTATCTCCACCGTATCGCCGGGCGACAGCTTATAGGCCACCGGCGCTTCAGCCGCGGCTGCGATATCCAGGGCCAGGCAACCGGCAAGGGCTGCAAAGAAAATTCGGCTAACGAAGGCCATCGATGGCAATCTCCCTTTAATTCAGGCCCGGCTGCTGCGGCCAATCGAGATGGGCGACGAATTCGTAGACCGGCCCACCAGGCACCCCCCAATTGCTCGACCAGATCACTTGCGACCCATCAGGGGAGGGTGAGGCATGTGTCTCGCTCCAATAGTCGAACGGAGCGTTTCGCGTCTGCACGATGCGTCGCACCTCCTGACGACCGTCGACACGCAGCGCGATCACTTCGCGCGTGTATGGCGCCCAGTCCGGGTGGCTCCGAACCTCATCGGGATTGCCCCCGTAACTTATAAACGCCCATTCGGGCCTGTCCAAAGCACGCAGCGACGTATGCTCGGCCTCACCGTACTTCGTGAGCGACGTGACCTTTCCATCGGACAACCGACGCTTGATCACCTGATATTTGTCCGGAGCGGATTTGCTGGTTCCGACGTAAATTTCGCTGCCATCCGCATCGAGAGTCAAATCGCCATGGCCGGGCCGATGATGATCCTTCCACGTTTGGCGCAGGGTCCCGTCGACTGCGAAAATGGCTCGCTGTTCGGTGCCGTCGACCAGATTTTGGAAACACAGGATGTTCTCTCCGAGCGGAGAAATGGTGCAGGAGCTGGTCGTTCCGGCAACCTGGGCGAGATCGATGTCCGGGTATTTCAGACGCCGGTCGATGTCGTATGCGAAGACGACAGCAGCTCCATCATTGCGGGTCGCGCGTACGGCAATGCGGTTGCCGTCACGACTAGGATTTCCCTTGGACGGGCCGAATTCGAGATCCCGATATTTCGTTGCGGCATACACTATGTCCTCACGATTGGTGCGGGGCGCCCAGGTCGATATCTTTTGACCATCGACACAGATCATCATCTCCGCGTTTCGAGGGCGCCATTCGCACTCACCCGACTTGTTGCGATGAAACAAAGGGAGGTAGGTTTTCCCGTCGAGGAAACACATGCCGTTGCAGCCGTTCATGAGGACGAGGAGGCTCTGATCCGCATTCCAGGCTTGCGCGCTCGAGTAGCGATGACTGCAATATATTTTGCCGCAGACAATTCCGCTGCCAAGCGCTCCGGGCTGAGTGATCCGAGTAAAGCGGATCCCTGTCGCCGGATCAGTTGCAGGTTTCAGATAAGCGGGCAGATCCATTGCCGGCTCCGTGCCTGCCGCACCGCTCGGCCGGTTTCCGGCTGTGTGCAGCGCCAGCAGAGCGGCCATCAACAGCAAAGCTGGTATGAGCCGCGGAAAGGTCATGTCATGTAGCTCATTTCGCGTCGGACGCGGCCTTCGCTGAGGCGCGAGCGCCACCACTCGATGGTCTTTTCCAGACCATCACGCAAGCTCGTATGTGCCCGCCATCCGACTTTACTTTCAAGGTTCGAGGAATCGGCGAGCAACGCGCGAACCTCGGAGTTTTGCGGCCGCATCCGGCTTTCATCTCGACGAACTGGTTTCCTGGTGCCACTCAACTCGAGCACCAACTCCAAAACGTCCGAGACACTGACGGCGCGCTGGCTGCCTGCATTGTAGGCATGGCCAAATTCAAGCTCGGCCGCCCCTGCCGCCACAAATGCCGCAGCAGTGTCCTCCACAAAGGTAAGGTCGCGGATAGGGCTGGTGTCGCCGACCATGATCGCCGGACAGTTCTCGTCCAGAGCCTGCCTTATGATGGTCGGCACGATGGCCCGCTCGCTCTGGCGCGGCCCGTATGTATTGAACGGTCGCAGGATGACCACCGGCACATCGAAGGACCTGGCATAGGACGCCGCCATCATGTCTGCGCCGATCTTGGATGCAGAGTAGGGGGACTGTCCCTGCAGTGGGTGGGATTCGTCGATCGGCATGGTCAGAGCGGTGCCATAAACCTCGCTCGTGGACGTATGCACAATGCGTTCGGTTTCCCAGTGGCGTGCCGCTTCGAGGACATTCACGGTGCCCAGCACATTGGTTTCCACATAGGATTGGGCAGCCGCGTAGGAGTAGGGAATCGCAATCAGCGCAGCCAGATGAAACACCGCCGCCTGGCCGCGCACGATCCGGTTGATGAACGCGCTGTCACGAACATCCCCACGAATGCATTGCAGCTGGCTTCGAACGTGGTCGGGTAAATCGTCCAGCCAGCCATGGCTGTCGAACGAGTTGTAGAGGGCCAGTGCCGTGACATCGGCGCCTTCGTGCACCAGCGCTTCCGTGAGGTGGGATCCGATAAATCCATCCGCACCCGTGACCAGGACCTTCCTGCCGTGATAGCTCACGACTGCGCACTCCTTTGATCGTGTGAGCTGACAAACTGGCGAACGAACAACGATCCATTCATGCCAAACTCTCCTCACTTTCCAACTCTATCCACTTGCCGCGGGAGGCAGGGACACGCCGAAAACCGCCCTGAAGCCTCGCATTATCCAGACGAGGTCCGATGCAATCGTGCGCCGCGGATAATAGGCGAGGTCGATCGTTGCCTTGGCCGGGAACAGGACCTCTCGATAAAACAGGAGCGGATCAAGGGATGGCGGGTAAAAACAGGCTTCGTGACGGAAGAGAACCTGGGTCGGGCCGAGCAGGCCGGGCTTCCACTGCAGGACGGCTTCATTGCCGCCGCGGAAACAATCGGCGAAGGCAAGGCTTTCCGGCCGCGGGCCGACAATTGCCATGTCTCCCGTAAAAACGTTCCACAGTTGCGGCAACTCATCAAGTTTCGTTGCCGCGAGAAAACGGCCTATCCGCGTCATGCGGCTGTCATCGTTCATGGTCAGCGCAAGGCCGAAAGGATCAGCTGTTGTCTTGAATTTGCGGAACTTGTACATGCGAAATGGTTTTGCGCCGGCACCCAGGCGCGTCTGTGCGAAAAGCACGGGCCAACCACCCTCGACAAAGAGTGCAACAGCAATCAGTAGCATCAGCGGAGCGAGTGCCATTCCCGCTGCTGCGGCGAGGATGATATCCATCGCGCGCCTGGCAATTCCATGGCTGGTGCCAGCTACGGCGGGCCGATGCATCGTCACGTCGAGTGCGTTCATGCCGCGGCTCCCGCGCGCCCGCTGCTTTCAATCGCGGTGGCCAACGCAACAACCACCGACTCGATCGCACTTGCCGTAATTTGCGGGTGTAGTGGAATCGTCAACTCCCGCTGCGCGAAATCCTCGGTCTTCGGCAGATGGATTTCAGTGAACATTTGGCGATAGAGCGTCATCTGGTGCACGGGCGTATAGTGGATTGTGGTCTGTATTCCCTTCGTTCGCAGATGGTCGATCACCGTTTGCCGGTCGACGTCATGTGGCAGGAGGACAGGCATGATGTGATAGGCCGAGGTCCGCGGTTTGCAGAACGGAACTGTCACAGCCGAGCAATAGTCTGCGATCAGACGTCGATAGAGGACGACCAATATGCGCCGGATTTCATTCCATTCCTGCAGGTTCTGAAGCTGGACCAAGCCAATAGCGGCGCGCAATTCATCCATGCGATAATTGAAACCGAGCATCGTCACATCGTATTGCGGCGTGCGGCTGTTCAGCCGCTGATGTGTGCCGCTGGTCATCCCATGTCCGCGAGCCTGGCGGATCGCTTCACGGAGCTGTGCATCCCGGGCGATTACGGCCCCACCTTCCGCGGTGGTCATGTTCTTGTTGCCGTAGAAGCTAAAGGCCGCGGCCGCACCATAAGTCCCCACCTCCTTAAGGCCGGGAGCATGCGCGGCATCCTCGACGATATGCAGTCCTCGCACACGGGCAAATCTCTGCCATTCTTCCCGGTCGGCGAGGTAGCCGGCAAAGTGGACGAGAATGACGGCCTTGGTGCGTCCGGTGCACTTGGCTTCCGCGTCGCTTAGGGACATCAGTGGCACTTCGGCCGACTCTATGTCGACGAATACCGGTGTTGCTCCTACGTAGAGCACTGCATTCGCGGTCGCCACGAAGGTCAGCGAGGGAACCAGAACTTCGTCTCCGGGACCGATCCCAAGTGCATGGAGAATGAGATGCAGGGCGGCGGTGCAAGAGCTGACGGCAACGCAATCGACCGCATCATGCACGGCCGCGAAGGCCTCTTCAAAGGCTCGTACCTGGTCCCCCATCGTCAGCCACCCACTGTCGACAACTTTGGCCAAGGCCGCCTTTTCCGGAAAGCCAAGAATAGGAGCGCTGACCAAGAGCATTACGACCTCCTCATGTTGGCGTGGTCGAGCGTTCAGCCCTCAAGCGGCCGCTGCCGAGACCTCGATCGATGCGGACTGCTCTTCCCAGGCAATGGTTTGTGCGTTTTGAAAATCTTCAACGCGTCCGATATCCAGCCAAAGCCCGTCATGTTTGTAGACGTGCACATTCGTGCCGTTTTGCATCATCTGCAGCATGAGATCGTCGAATCCGAAGGCGATGCCGTCAGGTATAAAACGAAAAACGTCTGGATTCATGCAATATATTCCCATGCTTACCAGATGGGATAGCGTCGGTTTTTCACGAAATACTTGAACGGTATTGTCGACCTCGTCGATGACGCCGAAGTCCATCTTGATGACGCGGGATGCGGTGGCTATGGTGACTGGATCCGTGTGTGTGCGGTGTGATGCCACAAACCGGCTGAGACTGAGATCGGTAAGTACGTCCCCATTGAGAACAATGAACGGCTCGTCCAGTTCCTCCCTGATCAGGGAGAGCGGGCCAATGGTGCCGAGAGGTTCCAGTTCCTGGGTGTAGCGTATCCTTAGATTCCACTGGGATCCGTCCCCGCATACGGTGCGGATCAAGTGCCCCAGATAGCCGGTCGTGACGTAGACTTCCTGAATGCCGTTCCGCCGCAGCCACTTCAAAAGCAATTCAAGAACCGGTCGAGCACCGATCGGCATGAGAGGCTTGGGCAATATGGAAGTGAAAGGCCGAAGGCGTGTTCCCATTCCACCGCACTGAATGACCGCTTTCATCTCGTCCTCCTATTGATACGACTGTCGCGGTGTGATGGGTCCAACCCACCCGGCCGGAAGGTACGCCAGTGTTGGTTTTGCCTCTCCGGAGTGCAGCGATGGTAAGTGGCGCTTAAGAAGGCGTCGTCGTGCATTTGAATGGCACTTTCCCGGCCTTTTGATTCAATATTCCAGTTGGCAGGGCATGGGGGCGGCAGGGCGATCAGAGCTGGGAACTGTTCACATGTCCGGCGCCGGCAACGACCTGCTCGGAAGGGCATCGCTACCGTTCGTACGAAAAAAACACTTCAACATCTGGCCCTGAAATGTGTGCGATTGTAAGCTATATTAGAAGGTTGAAATGTGCCGATGGGCGGCGGCGAGCGTCGACATACGGGGGATCAGCGGGCGGCTGATCTGTGTTGGGTCACCGTACAGTCCATCCAAAGGGAGGTTTCGGCAGCTAGGGACACATGCGGGCTGCCAAAAGGTGGGTGGTTCATGTATCGTATTATCATCGCCGATGATCACGGCTTGTATCGTCGTGGGCTGCGACTGGCTTTGATGGCCGGCATTCCAGACTTGGAAATATTCGAAGCGGCGTGTTTTGATACCGTCATAAGCTTGCTTGAAGATCAGGCGCCTGTTGATCTCGCCATCATCGACCTGAACATGCCGGGACTGTCCGGTCAGGACGACCTTCGCGACGTCTTACCGGCTCATCCCGACACACGGTTTGCAATTGTCTCAGGGACCGATTCACGCGCCGAGATTCTAACTGCCCTCTCGATTGGACTTCATGGCTATATCGTAAAGTCCCAAACGGACGAGGAGGTGGTCCTGGCGGTGAACGAAATCCTGGCTGGCCGCATTTACGTTCCGGCACTTCTTTCACAAAGGTCCAAGGCGTCGGTGCGCCTTCCATCCGAGGCTCCCACGCAAATGCCCCACAGGACCATCAGCGTCAACAATCTGGGCAGGCTTACGTCCAGACAGAAGGAAGTCCTCAGGTTGATGGCTGAAGGTTACTCGAACAAAGAGATTGCCCGCTCTCTTGAAATTGCAGAAGCGACGACGAAGATTCATGCGGCTGCCGTCCTGCGCGAACTTGGGGCACGAAATCGAACGGAAGCCGCGGTTTTGCTGAAGACATGGGCCGCCAGGGACATCAACTAGCGCCGATTGCTTTTGGCGGCAGCCGGACCGAATATTTCAGTCCGTGATCCAGCATCTCAAGCTTGGAAGAGTGGCCCACGATAGGCTCACCGCCGGCTCCGATAATCAACGACCCAAAACCACGCCGAGCCGAGGTGGAGACCCGGCGCTCTCCCGATTCCGACCATTCAAACACTATGTCGGCGCCGGGCTCCTGGGCCACGAATTGCCACACGACCTCGATCCGTCCTGCCGGAGTGCCGAGAGCCCCATGCTTCACGGAATTGGTCGTAAGCTCGTGAACGATCATTGCGAAGCTCTCAGCCGAACCCTCAGCCATTTTTATTTCGGGTCCACTGATCGAAATGTCATGCGTCCCCATATAGGGCTGCAATTCCTGAACGATGAGGTCACGCAGGGAAGCCGACAGGCTGCCATCGCGTGAAAGAAGCAGATGCGTCGCCTGGAGTGCGCCGATCTTTTCGATCAGTGTCTGCTTATAGCTGGCGATATCATTGTCGGGGGCACCAACCATATTCACAAGCGCCGTGATCACCGGAAACAGATTGTTGAGCCTATGGCGCTGTTCAAGCATAGCCCGCTCTCGCTTCTTCGCCGCAGCCCGCAGCAGAATGGTTATGCGCCGATCGGTGAGATCCGCGGCGACTCCTATTCGCTGTGCACGACCGTCGCGCAATTCGTCCCGTCCCCGAAGAGCAATCCAGCGGATATGTCCGCCAGTTCGCCTGATGCGGATCTCAGCGTCATAGTCGGCGCCTGATGCAAGCTCTCCCGGGGCCATCAGATTAGGCAAGTCGGCCGGGTGAACGACCGCAGTCAATTCCTGCAATGGACGGCTCGGCGCGGGTGCCAGCCCCATCATTTCCCAGAACGCGGCTGAGCCCTTCACGGACCCGCTCTCGAAATCTATGCGCCATGTTCCCAACCGGCTTGACGATAGCGCCAGGTCCAACCATTCCTTCTGAGCCCGGAGTGCCTCGCGGGCGGTTCGCTCTCCCGATATGTCGTCCACCACTACAAAAATGCTTTGAGGGAGAGCATCGGCTGGCACGGCCAAAGACAGGGCCAATCTTGTCCACAAAATCGTGCCGTCTCTTCTCAGGAGACGGATCTCCGAGCCAAACGAAGTCGTGTCTTTCAGGCGAGTCAACGCTTCCGCCAAGGTGTGGTTGTCGTCGGGGTGGACGAGTGCGCTGAGCGGCAGACTTGAAAGCTCCTCCTCGACATACCCTGTCATCTCACCAAGACGCTTGTTGGACCGTTGCAACTCTCCGTTCTCATTCATGTTGGCAAAGCCAATGGCGGCACGTTCGAATGCCCAGCGATACCTGTTTTCGGTTGCTTCCAAGGCCGCGAGTCTAGCCTCCGCAACCTGCAAAAGGGTGCGGTAGTCCTGCCTCTGCCGGTGGAAAGTCAGGGCGATCATCCCCCCTGCAACCAGCAGCAGAATGGCTTGAACCCAAAGGCCGACATCGATTGGATGGTGCAGGACATCCCGCGTCAACAAGCCGACGGCAACCATCACAAATGTTGCCGCAAGAGCGATCATGCGATCTTCGAAATATGAGATGGCAATAATGGCGGGAACAAACTCAAAAAAGCCGATGTCGTATGCCACAGAGGTCGGCAGCGCTGTCTCGACTGCAAGTGTCGCTATCAGGAGCGACATCGAGGCAAGGCGGGTCAGCAACTTGCCTGAGCTGTTCGGATGCAAACTGAGCGAATGCAAACGCATGTGCCAGACTATAACCTTCTGACTAGTCCGTCGAGATTAGACCGAAAAGCGTACAGACTAGTCCGACCGCAGGATTGTTCCCCGGGATTGTAGCGCGCATTTTGTCCGATGTCGGGGGCGGATCGGACCGCTACTCTCCAAGCGACCTGACTGACATGTTTAAGGCACCTCCTTTTGACTGGGAGGCGTTGCCGTTTTGCGGGAGGTAAGAAAATGGCACTGGTTGGTAGGCAAGATGATGGAATTCTTGGTCGCCAATATGGAAGTTTCGGGGGAAAGCCTGTCTCCGCCTTGAGAACGCAAGGTGACCATGCTTCCGCTTGGCATCAAGCACCACAACGGTTCGACAGCGTTGCTGTCGAGCCACGGCAGAGCAGCCTTGCATCTGTTGTGAGAATGCTTGATCGCATCGGTTGTGGCTACCTGATCCTGAACAGCGACAGGAAGGTCATGGAGTGGAATTCAGCCGCTCAAAACACCTTGGAGCGCGAAGGCGAGGCAGCCGATACGGCCAGCAAGGTATTTGCTGCGCTGAGACGGCTGATCGCAAACGTGCCGGGCAATTTTTCTCCTGGCACGCTTTCATGGGTGGTGATCCGAGGCATGGGCGACAGGCCCCTGATATTGAACGAGAAGGGCATAGCAACGCCTGACGCGACAAGCATCGTGGCGCTGCTGGATCGTGAAAACAGGTCCGGGCCAAATCCCCAGACGCTGCAAAGAATGTTTGGTCTGACGAGTGCCGAAACGCAGCTCGCACTGCGCTTGGCGCAGGGCGATGCCCCTTTGGAAATAGCCCGCAAGCGGCGCTTGAGCCGGACCACGATAAGGTCGCAGCTGGCGTCGCTGTTCGCCAAGACCGAAACACGGCGACAGGCGGAACTGGTAGCTCTTCTTGGGCGCATATGCGTTTTGCCGTGAGGCAAACGCCTTTACCATGCGCGCGCACAACAGGCTTGTGCGCGCAATCTGTCGCTGATGTGCTTGTCGGCCAGCCTCACCTTACCGCCGTCGCGTGCGCACCCGGCCCAATCTTGGGCGGATTGCAAACACGTGATTAAGCACGTGCCAGCCCGCCACCTTCATGACCGAAGGCCGGAAGATCTGTATCCCATCCAGGAACGTGGTCAACCAGGACTGCTGGTGGAACCGCATGGGAATACGAGCAACCCGCAGCGCCCGCAGCAATGTCTCGGGAGGCGGGAGATGGTTGCGGTCTTTGATGAGATTCCAGTTAAGCTGCTTGACGGCGAGGGTCACTTCGTCGACCTCGCGGAAACTCTTTGACGTGGTAATGCTTGGATGGCTCGTTGCATCATAAAAGGTAAGCGGATCGCTTATCGCCACCATGTCCCCATGGCTGGCTAGATCGACGAAGAACAGTTGATCCACTCCGGCCGGAATCTCTTTGTGCGTGCGCATCAAGCAGCCGGCACGAATGACGTCGCTGTTGATCAACAATGTGGATGGAATGATCCCCAGGCAGCGTGTCGCGCGCACCAGATAGAGGTCCATCAGGCACTGCTGGCTGGAATAAAGGGAGATCGCTTCCTGCTCCTTGGGGACTTGGCGAAATCTCACTCGCTTGTCCTCGATTATGTTTGCGGCTGACGTCATGAAGGCAACCGACGGGTGCTGTTTGGCAACTTCGGCGAATGTCCTGAGTGCACCTGGCGCAAGCCAGTCATCGTCGTGCAGCAACTTGATCCACCGTCCAGCGCAAGCCAGCATAGCGTTGTTGGTGTTCTCCACCTGACCGCGACCTCGGCTGTTCTCGATGATGCGGATGCGAGGTTCGCTTCGTGCATAGTCGGTCACGATAGCCCAGGTCTCGCCCTCCGGTCCCTCGTCGTCGCTCACGACCAACTCCCAATCGGAGTAATCCTGACCCAGGACGCTGTCGATCGCCCTGCGGATCGTATCGGGCCGGCGAAAGGTTGGTATCCCGACAGAGATAAAAGGGCGTGACCATGAGACATCGGCACGGTCATGCTGGGTGACCGCAACTGCCGCTTGAAGATTGTCAACCGACGACGAATTCATGGTGTTTTTTCCTCGAGACATTCATGTTGGATGCACGTTGCAGCGCCTGCTGGTTGGGGGTCGTGGGTCAACAAATACAGCGATGCTGCCATTTTCAGAGCGAAACCCGACGCGCCGCCGGCGGCCATGAAATAGATGACGGTGACTGGCTGCCAGCCCGCCTGGGCGCCGGCGAGCAGCGGGCCAAACACGAGAACCGCTCGTGCGAGGTCGATGACCAGTCTTGTTCCTTGCCGACGTAGCAGAGCGGGAACGTCGCTAAGCGGAGTAGACAACGCTTGTGCCGCACCCATCAGCGCCAGTGCGGTCATGATTTCCGCGGTGTGCATCCAAGGCTCGCCCAGGAGCGGAACGACCACATAGGGCGCGGCGAGTCCAAGCAGCAATATCGGCACCGCGGTAAAGCCGGCGGCCAGCAGGAGAAGCCCGCGTGCCACGCCAAGCAGGTGTCCACGATTGTTGTTCTGGTTTGCTTCGGCGACAAAAACATTGCTGAGCGGTGAAGCGATCAGCGTCACTGGACCGGTAACCAGGCGCGTTGCCACGCCCAAATATCCGGCAAATGCGGTGCCGAACAGCCCACCGACAAGAACTGCCGGAAGATTGTTGATCGCTATGCTCGCGAGTGTTGCGGGGATATCGAACAGAGGAAATTTGTATTCCCGCCGGGCCTTTTCGAACACCGCACGCCAAGGTGCCCGGGCGATGCCGCGCAAATCCTCCCAGCTCGTCACCCGATAACCGATATACCCGATAAAGACGAACTGGCTCAAAATATGGGCATGGATCATCGCTTCGCCGCCAAGGTTGGCAATGCCGAAAACCAATTGCAGTGCAGCCATGCTCGCCGGCAGGATCAGCCGCCCAAGGGCAAAGTCGCGCAAAAGCCCAGCACGCAGGCTCCAGCAGTTCATGGCTTCGACCAGACCTGCGCCTCCCATTCCGATCGGAATGAGCCAGGCAAGCGAGCCGAGGCGGTTGGGAGCAAGGTTCGACAGCATCTGTCCGGCCGAAAAGGCCAGGACGGTGGTCACGAACACAGCCAAAAGGATAAGCTTGACCGTCACATAGGCCTGGGCGCTCCCCTTAACCCCATAGAGTGACGCCTCGAAGCGCAATGCTGCGACCCCGGCGAGTATGTTCACAATCGACAGATAAATCGTAAAGATGCCGAAATCCGCAGGCGAATAGAGCCGCGCCAAGACCGGAATCGCAGCAAGAAGGGTGAGTTGGCCGACAATTGCCATCGCCGACACCTCACCAGCTGCACGAATGATCGAACCGATCGTGCTCGGCCGAACAGCGATGATGGCTGTGTCGGCCGCGGGAACCATCTTGGGTCTCAGAAGGTCGCTCAGTGCCATCGGTTCGCGCTTCCGAGGGAGGCAAATATCGGGGATTGCCGCAGCCTACGATGCACACCGAACGTTGCCATCATTCACCTGAATGACGCGCTCTGCGGACAGGCTGCACCCTGAATCGTCCGGGCCGCTCCCTGGATGAACCGCCCCCGGATCGTCCGCGGCCCAAGGACGAGCCTATGCTTGGTCATGCTATCTGCTCGCGCAAGAGGTCGGCGCTATCCTCGAGCCGATATCCGGCATGTTTTTTCAAGTTCACTTGCGTGAGGACGCTGCCGACGGGTACCGCAAGAGAACCGTTGCCCTGAAGGAGTTCCAGCACCCCGCGAGCGAGGGTACGTGGCGTTTTCCTCCATCGGACGGCAAAAAGCACCGCATCAGCCCATCCAGCCAGAAATTTGGCTTCCGGCCGCCCGAGCGCCGACGGCAGGTTTATGATGACGATGCGATAGGTCAAGTGCAGATCCGCCATCACTTTGCCCCCATCCTCGCAGGACAACACCGCCAGCAGATCGTCCGACGGAGCAGCGGTCATCACGTCGATGCCGATTTCATGCAGACTGGCCACGGCGTTTTCCAGGTTGCTGCGATTGCAGACATAATCAGCGAAGGAATGGCGGCTCTTGCGCTCGCTGAACTGATGCAGGAACTCGAGCGTGAGTTGAACGCCCTTGCGTTCAAGATCGATCAAGAGAACACGACCGCCCATCCGCGTGCCGGCCAGCGCCAGACTCCATGCGAGCTCGGTCCCCCCATCCTCCGGGACGCTGGAGGTGACAAGCGCCGTGTACGACGAACGAGCCCTCAGCGCATTGGGCGCCGCAGCAATCAGCAACGACGTCACGGCGCGGCTATAGGCGGAGCTGCGCTCGCCCAGGACAAGGGTTCGCAGTCGTTTGGCATGCACCCTGCCTGCTTCGGGAATCTGCCCCATACATGGAACCTTGAGCACCGCTTCCGCCTCGGTCTCACCGCGGAAAGTCCGATCGAAGTGATTGCGCATCGTGACGAAAATCGCGCCCAGTATAGCGAACACAATCATCCCGGGCGGAACAAGGAAGATGGCGGGCAAGGTCTGCGGGATGGTCGGCGGCCATGCCGCCGATAGGATGGAAATTCCAGCCGAGGGAACTCCGATACGCCGCGTCAAATCCTGTTGCCGGCCAAGAAGTTCGTTGTATCGCTGGGTCAGCAAACTGACCTGCGGCTCGAGAACCCGCAACCCGGAAAGCCGGCTGGCGGTGTCGGCCATGACCGCATCCAAAATGGCCTTCCGGCTCTCAAGAGTGGCGATCTGGGCACGGAAAATGTTTGCGTCCGCAGCAATCTTGTCGATGCCTTGTTCGACCTTGCTTTCGGTCAGGTTTCTGAGTTCTTGGTCCGCAGGCGCGCGAGCCTGTCGAGCCGCAAGATCGGCAAGTTCAGGCCCGCCAATGGCTTCGGCCACGGAGACGAAAGAAGCCCCCTGCGCTCGAAGCTCCTGAACATGTCGCAGCCGAGTTTCCACAGCGGCGAGATCTGCGTTTGACATCGACAATTGCTGGCTGAGGTCGGCCCGTTCCCTGGCTGCATTGTCCGCCGAGCCTTGGTCGATGGCTCCGTGGCTCAACCGATATTTCTCAAGGCGGTCGGCCGCTGCCTGCAGATCGTTTTGCAGCCTGGGCAGGCTGGTGGTGATCGCATCGAGTTCTTGCTGGTCGGATGCCTGCCTTCTCCTTATCAGATTGTCGACATAGACCTGAGCGAATGTGTTGGCCACGAGCGCCGCCCGCGCGGGACTGTCATCGGCGAAAGCGACGGAGACTACTCTCGATCGCAGCTCCTGCCCGACCCGCATTCCTTGCCGCAAGGCTCTCAATTCAGAGGCATCCTCGGCCTGTGAATCGCTGATTGTTTTGTCCGCTCCTGGCCACAGTCGGTCCAGTAGACCACCGGCAAGCGAGCGTGTCCTCGGGGGAGGGATGGCAGACGGCTCAAGCCGGGAATTCCCGCTAGCGGAATTGTCCTGTCCGGTTTCAGCCGCACCTGTCTTGCGCAGTGCCGCCATGACGCGGCGCAGATGGTCTTGCGACGATAGCATCGTGATGTGGTCATCTATGCTTGAATCGACGAGGTCCTGCGAAGACGGGGCGCCGACGGGCAGTGAACCGCGCGATGGGGCGTCGATGATAAGCTGAGTAGTTGCTTCGTAGAGAACCGGGCGAAGACTTCCCAGCAACCCCGCCAGCAGCCCGCCCAACACAGCGAAGGCAACAATAGACCATTTTCGCCTTGCCAGAATCACGAAGAGTTGGTGCGACGCGGTGGCCGGCTCGACATATTCGCGCAATGACCGCACGTGCACTCTGCCTTCGAGAACCGGTGCTGGTGGTTGATTGATCCGTGGCAGCTGGATCGGGCTGATTGCGGAACCTACCATTTTATACTCCTGCCAGATCGGGTTCATGAATTGGGCCGGTTTCCTGTGCTTGCCGGTTGGCTCGGCTCCGCCAGGCCTGGAACATCAATGCGGACCACAATTCGCGCGAGCGGTTCTGGCCATCAATGTGATCGCGCCAGCAGGCGTCGATCTTCGCAGCGTCCAATACGTCACTGCTTTCTGCTCGCATGTCGGCGAGAAGATCGCTGGCCCAGTTGCGCAGCGGACCCCGCAGCCATGCTGCGATAGGGACATCGAAGCCCTGTTTCGGACGCTCGATCAGGTGCTGCGGGAGATAGCGGCGTAGCAATTGACGAAGGATCCATTTGCCGGCGCCATCACGAACTTTCATGTTGGATGGCAGCCGCCAGGAGAATTCGACAACGCGGTGGTCAAGCAGAGGACACCGGCCCTCAAGGCTGTTGGCCATAGTGGCACGGTCCAGCTTCACCAAGATATCGCCAGGCAAGTACCCCGCCATGTCATCGCACAGAAGACGGGAGAGCAGGTCGTCAAGCGGCGGACCGCCGTGGCCGTAGATTGGTTCGGTGGGCCGCTGACGTCCCAGGTTTTCAGCCTGTGGCCGCGCCAGCCGCTGAAACAATTCGTCTTCATTCGATGCCGTGAGCAGCCGGGCGAGACGTTCCATCCGGTCGCTCCGGATAAAATGCCTCGCGCTCGCAGAGAGTGGCAGTTTGCCGATGACATCGTCGCGTCCGGCGCGTGCGAAAAAACCTGCCCCTGCCGCCAAGGTTCGGCGCAGTTGTCGGGGCAGGCGCAGGTGTCGTTTCAACCGCTCCGCCATGAAGTGGCGGCCGTATCCTGCGAAGCATTCGTCACCGCCGTCGCCCGACAGCGCTACGGTGACGTGCTGACGGGCGAGCCTGGCAACGAGCAAGGTCGGTATCTGCGATTCATCGGCGAAGGGTTCATCCCAGACCTGCGGCAACTCGGGAATGACGTCACGTGCGGCGCTGGGCGAGAGGTGAAGTTCGGAGTGGTCGGTGCCCAGATGACGGGCAACGGCCGCTGCGTATGGAGCTTCATCAAAGCCGCCCTCTGCGAACGAGATCGTGAAACTGCGAACCGGCTTGCAGGATTGAGCCTGCATCAGGGCGATCACGGCTGAGCTGTCGATCCCGCCCGACAGGAAGCCACCCAGAGGGACGTCGGCCATCATGCGTTCCCGCACGGCCAGCCGAAGCCGGTTGTCCAGTTCGTCAACCAGATCTTCGTCGGTGCCGGTAGCGGGGTTCCGTCGCCCATCGGCTGCAACGTCAGCCAGTGACCACCAGCGGTGAACGCGTTGCGAAAGACGGTCCGCGCTGCGGTCTTCGGCACAATTCGCCGCGGTGACGGAAAGGACGGAACCAGGCGGCAGTTTGAACACGCCTCGCCAGATACAGAGATGGTCCGGCACCCATCCCGTTGAAAGCATTGCCGCCGCGGCATCAAGATCAAGGTCGGGAGAGAAGCCCGGAAAGGTGTTGATCGCCTTCAGCTCAGAGGCGAAGACCAATGCGTCTCGGGTCGAAGCAACATAGAGGGGCTTTTTGCCCATCCTGTCACGGGCCAGATAAAGGCTTCTTGTCTTCAGATCCCACAATGCGAACACGAACATTCCGGCAAAGCGTTTGAGGGCGGTTTCAAGCCCCCAATGCTCGATTGCGCTGAGCATCACTTCGGTGTCGCTGGCGCCTTGAAAGGTTTGGCCCGCACCCTCAAGTTCGCGACGTAAATCGCGAAAATTGTATATCTCACCGTTGAAGGTGATCACGTATCGGCCGCTGGCAGAATGCATCGGCTGGTGCCCGGCGGCTGACAGGTCGACAATTGCCAATCGCCTGTGGCCCAATGCGATTCCAGCCTCGCGATCGGCCCAGAGCCCTTCGCCATCCGGGCCCCGGTGACGCAGCGATGCGGTCATCCGCCCGATCGCTTGGAGCGGCTTTATGTCTGTGGCATCGGAAGCCAATAGAATTCCGGCGATCCCACACATTTAGGGCACCCTGGGCTCGGCAAGTTGCCGCCGAAGTGCGGTCGGATTTCCGGCAACGAGGCAGAAAGCCAGCGAAAACCACACGATCGGATGGCGGATGATCAGGTGAGGCATGCTGAAGATTATCGTCGACGCACCGAGCACCAGCAGCGCGTCGAATCCCGCTCGCCAGGCAAGCGACATTGCGGCTCCCACGATCCAGACCAATGCCATCACCGCAAGCAATCCGCCCTGCAGGTAAAGGTCAAGAACGGTATTATGGGCCTCGAAAGGTCGCTGCAGAAATTGACGGTCGGCGACGGGCGGGCGCTCGAGGTGAGGCCCAGGGCCCAATCCCAGCGACCCGGATTTCAACCCCGTTTCCACCGCGTCCTGCCACAGATAGAGCCGGAGTTCGAACGTTTCGAGTGTCGCTTCCCCACCCTGGTCCTTGGTAAGGCTCTTGGCAAAATGGGCGACGCTGGCCTCTTCGGTGAGCGCGTAGGGCGTCATCGCCAGCGCTAAAGGCAAGGAACCCGCCAACAGCACAATTGCTGCCAAGCGGGGCAGGCTGGCGCGACCGCTTGTTGCGATCCATGCACGAAGCCGCAATCCGAGAAAGACGAGGCAGCTCAGGATACTGGTGTAGAGATAGGTGTCGCTCTTCGTCAGCCGGCCGACATAAAAGGTCAGGATCAGGCTGGAGAATGCGAGCAAACGGCGCCATGGGTTGCGGGTGGTCGTGGCAAGGTGCAAAGCCAGGGGGCCAAAAAGCGCGCAATAGAGCGCAAGTTGGTTCGGGTTCTCGGACCAGCCCCGGAATCTGTCCCAGAACCAGGGGTCGACGCCGGGCTGGTGGGCTACCCCAAATGCCAATCCCAGCTGAATTACGAAGCTTCCATTGGCGATGGCGATCACCCACCAGGCACTGCGGCGAAGGTGACGATCGGCGTCGGGCTCCGCGGCCGCCAGGCATGTGAAGCCGGCCAGCAGCATGTAGGCCATCAGGTCATGTACCAGCCCGGTCAAGTAAAGGACGGTGGTCAGGTAGCCGACGATCGTGCCGATTCCCAAAGCCAGCGACAAGATCAGCCAGAAGCTCGCCAGTTGGACAAAAGCGGGTGTGACCTGGAGACGACCCCCGGCGAATATTCGTCCAATCGCCAGAACGATCCAGATCGCGATGAACAATTCGCCATAGCCGAGCGGCAATCCCGGAACGGCCAGTTGCGTCGCGTAGGACATCGCAACTCCCAGGGCGAGCAAGGCGTCCCGGATCATTGACGTGCTCCGCCCCGGTGATCTGCGAGGCTGCCCTCAAGCGCGACAGCAGGGAGCGGTCGCGGAAGCCCCGCGCGGAGTGTGTTTTCGTACAGGTCGCAGTACTGATCGACCACCAACGGCAGGGCAAATCGCTCCCGCACAAGTTCAGCGGAACGGACGCCCATTGCCTTTGCCCCAGCGCGGTCGGACAGCAAGTCTATTGTTCGCGAGGCAAGGGCATCGGCGTCATGCGGTGCAACCAGGTAGCCATTCCACCCGTCTTCGACGACGTCTCTGCAGCCTGGCATCCTGGAAGCCACGATTGGCAGTCCCGAAAGCCCCGCTTCCAGCAACACACGCGGTACTCCTTCGCGATACTGGGTGGGAAAGGCGAATACATCGGCCATGCCGAGGAGATCAGCGACATCGCGTCGTGGACCCAAGGCCAGCACATGAGATGCGTGCCGGTCGATCTCGGACTTGTCGATTGCGAATGAGCCTTCGGATTCTCGCGGGCCGACAAGCACAAATCGTGCTGCTGGTCTTTCGGCCACGACGCGAGGAACCGCCTCGAGGAGGGTTCCCACACCCTTCTGACGGGTCAAGCGGCCGACAAAGATCACCACTTCGGCGGACTGGAGGCCGAGTTCCCTACGCATCTTCGTTGCCGAGGACCCGAGATGGCGCACCGTTGCGAACGCATCGACATCGATTCCGGAACTGCGTATCAGTCGCGAGCTTCCGCGACCGGTCAGCCGAAAGCGCTCGAAGAACAGTTGGTCATCACGATTTTGGAAAACGGTCGCCGCCGTCCACGAAGACGCGAGCCATTGCAGCGCGCAATAGACCGGACGCAGGGCCAAAGCGCGAGGCGCCAGAGATGAGAACGTCCAGCCCAGCCCGTTGATGGTGCGAATAACCGGAACTGTTCCCCGCATGGAAAGGGGCGTCAACAGATTTGGCTTGGTGTCGAAACTCTGGATGATGTCGGGCCGAAGCTCCCGCATCAATCGGCGCATCGTTCCGAGAGCACGCCATTCCCCGCCGCCAGATGCAAACCGGTCGAAGGAGAACCTGTGATGCGAAATGTCATGCCTTAAAAACGGTACGGGAGAACCGCTCGAGACCGCCGTAACGCGAAAGCCTTTCTCTCGCAGCGCGATGAGGAAGGGAACTCTCAAGGCGTGATCCTCGCCTCCCACGCAGACCAGATGTGGGTTCATCTGCCTCTCCCCAGCGCACACGGCGGGCAATCGAGTAACTGACGCTCTCGATGCTGCCACGGCCCGGTTTCATCACCTATGAGCGCATCCCGCCCGAGTGCACGCTATGGGGAGGCCGGGTTCCTGTCCTCGTCCGTTTGAATGACACCATGATGTTTGGAAAGGGGTAGGACCAGTGAGGCGAGATTCCCTCGCGGTGGGGGAGCGCTAATGTCCCTCCTGTCTTGCCGACGCAGTCTCACCGGGACGCCCCCACGGCATTGCCTGAAGTGGGTACGATGAGTGGCTGGAGTAAGGCGTGGCGGACCTGAACTCCGCGGCTCGCTGATGGGCGCGAAGTTCGGACGCTCGGCCCAAACGACTGTCGGCGAGGCACCAAGACCTCGCCGACCTTTAAGGCATTCGTCGCTGGAGCGTCAGGTGACCAGGAAAGACGATGCGGTAATCGACAGATGCGGAGAGAGGCTCGCGAAATGGATCTGGTTTGCGCCTCCGACGCCGTCGCTGTCGAAAGAAAGAGCTCCGGTCGAACTGTTGTAGATAATGTGATCGGAACTGTCATGCGCCGCTTTGCCGGCAAAGAAAGCGTCCGACGAGAGGCCCCCCTGATCGAGACCGGCAAAGATGGAATGGTCGAGGTGGATCTTGTCCTGGGCTTTGTTGAAATCAGTGATCCTGTCGACGTTTCCAGCGCCAAGGGCGGTACTGAACACGAAGGCATCTCTGCCCCCGTGCCCGGTCAACGTATCGGCTCCGCCGCCACCGTCGATCTTGTTGTTACCGGCATTGCCTTGAATGGTCTGTCCGAATTCGTTGCCGGTCAGATTGATGGCGGCCTTGCCGGACGTCTTGGTGGTTGCGAGTTGCTCGATGTGCGAGCCAGCCGAAAGAGCGAAGCTCACCGAGGCAAGAACCTTGTCGAGGCCGCTTCCTCCCTGCTCCACCACCTTGTCGTGGGCATTGTCGACGTAATAGGTGTCATTGCCGCCATAGCCGGTCATCTTGTCGGCGCCACCGCCGCCATTGATCTTGTTGGCACCGCCATTTCCATAGATGGCTTGACCGAATTCGTTGCCGGTCAGGTTAATGGACGCCCTGCCACCGGAATTGGCGGTGGAGAGCTGCTCGACATGTGATCCCGCCGTAAGAGCGTAACTCACCGAGGCCGCGACCTTGTCGAAGCCCCCGTTTGGCGCTTCCATGACCTTGTCATGAGCATTGTTGACGAGATATTTGTCATTGCCCCCGGTTGCGTGGAAAACGTCTGCGCCGCGCGTGCCATGGAAGACATGATCGCTGCCCGACGGGGCCGGCCCGGTGGGAGCAGGGGTGCCGACGTGAGTAGGAGGTGTGGTCGGTGTGCCGACCGGATCACTGACCGGGGGCGTGACAGGATCACTAACCGGGGGCGAGACCGGGGCATGGGTGCCCTCGAGATTGTGCTGGAGGAAAAAGGCTTTCAGTTCCGAGGCGCTTTCAAGCGCGGTGTCGCCATTCTGCGTTCCCCATTTATAGGTATAGTCAAAGGCCGGCGACGGAACCAGTGCGGCCCAACGATCAATCATGGCCTGCTCCTGGGCAGCGGTGGGCATGACAAACTTGCCGCCAGCGCTGGTTTCCCAGTTGCCACCACCGAACGCCTGGTAAAGCGGGACGATCTTGTCAATCGGGATGCCCGCTTCACCGGCAGCCGCAACCATCTTGTCGATATGGGTGTAGTCGGGAGCCGAAGTGTTGTTGATGGGGTAATAGCCGATACCGTAGAAATCGATGCCCGTATTCGCCGGATTGTAAGCGGCGTGGGCCGGGTCGTTCGGGTTCATGTAGCTCGGGGAGCCATCCGTGCCCAAGTTCATCATCGTGATGAAGGTCTTGGCGCCGGGAACATGAGAATGAATCCAGTCGGATTCCGCCTTTAGATTTGCAGCGGTTGCGTAGCTGCCCCACTTGCCTGTCGGATCAGGCTCGTCGCTAAGGTAAAACCCGAACACATTTGGATTACCTATGAAGGGAGTGACTTTATCAATGAAAGACGAAGTTACTCCGTCGTGCTCACCGAGATAAACCAAGCCTTTCATGCCATCCGGCAAGGCATTGACTTGCGAAACGTACTGAACATCAGCCAGATTGAATCCGGCGGTTGCGATCTCGGCGGCTGATCCACCGGACGCGTAGTGGAGTGTCATCCAAAAATCCTTTGGTTGATTCGGTTATGCCCCACGTCTGCTTAGTTGACGGCGCATATTAGGCCCAAATCAAATACGACACCCGCTGGATAGAATCTTTGATCGCCGACAGGATTGCTGCACAGCAGGAGATGTTCCGCTTCGGGTCAACCGAAGTCTTTTAAAACAGTGCCGCAACAACAACATAAGCCCCTCTCATCCGGCTCATTGTTGAGCCGCGTGATTGGGAAATATCCGCCTTTCCCGACCGGGTTATCCCCAACTAGGGGAAAGCCAATTGGGGTGCCTCGGCACATGAACCGAGGCTTGCGCTGACGCCCTCGCGGCTCACCCGCCAACTTGACGGTCGAAAGATCGTGCCGCTTGCGGCGTGAAGCGGCCACCTATCGCTGCTTTAGGAGCACTTTCTGCTTTGATCCTATTTAAAAAATCGATGGCCCAACTCTCGTTTGAAATATGATCCGACCCAGCGCATGGAGAAAAAGTCATCTCTCCAAAATATATGTCACCGTTAATGCTGTACAAATCGACCCTGACAAACTCAACATCCCTAGATATCGTTTCCGCGATCTCGATCATTTTTTCGAGATTTTCCGGCCTTTCTACGTTTTCTGGTAGGTCATAACCATACATGACATCAATCTGCTTAAAATCCGGAAGAGAAAAGACAGCCCTTTTATGATCAACAAATCTACCGACGTCGACCTGAAGATAAATTGCCTTGCCGCGAACGCAAAAGAATTTGTAGTCACTTAATTCACCACCAGTAGAAATGTTGTCTTCGACAATTAATTTCTTTTCCATTTTATAATATTGTGTCTCTCGTCCGATATTAAAGTACGACCTCTTAGAGAAATTTAAGAATTCCTCTAGAGTTTTCCTATTGAGCGGTTTGTCGAGGAATATAATTTTTCCAGAGGAATGGGTCGGCTTCATCACGAAATGACGTCCGAGGAAAGGCTGGATCCAAAGTAAAATGTCATCTGCCGTCGTATTTCTATCTATCTTGAATACAGAGATCGTCTTTGGGATTTTAAGGCCTGCGATTCCACTAGCTATGTACTTAGCATAATGCTTATCAACGCAAATCTTCTCCAGGTATCCCCATCTATTTCGTATCATTCTGTCAAATATAAAATCATTTATCGTAGCCGATTGACTGGAAACCCGTCTTGGGAACCTGTTGTTCCCGTTAAAGAATCCCGCTGCTGCTATGGGGTAGTTCAGAACGTAGAAATTCGGGGTTATCAAGCTGACCCTATATATCGTTTCCCAGACAGCTCTTCTTAATTTCCGATACTTCTTTTCCACGCAACACCCCACTACGCGGATAACGCACGGCTAACGCGGCGTCCGCTCTGATAACGACGATGGCGAAGGCGCGATCCGCCTCCTTGGGCAGGTTGGCAGCCGTCACAGATGGGGCCGGTCGAACCCGTCGGCCAGCGCCCCGAGGTGAACGAGCCCTCCAGTCGCCATCCCTGCGCATGCGTTAAACCACAATACGTCAGGCTCGATCACCGTCCTCCTCCGTTTGAATGACGATCCGGCGTGCCGGCCTGACGGTCGTCAATTTGCCGCCTCTGGAAGTCTGGGAGACTGATGGTCTGCTCGGGTGATTGGTGTATCGGGGCGAGATCAAATACAGAATACAGAACGACAAAAGGTTTGATTGATCTAAGTTGTTGCTCCGCATCAGGTATTTTGTGTCAACGACCGTGGCGTCTTTGAAAGTGTGTGGAAGCAAGGACATAAGCCCCTTTTGCGTGTTCCATTCTGGACTGCGTTACTAGCGTGAATTGCCGTTTTTTGGGGGAGTTATCCCCAGCCTGTGCACGCTGCGGGTCGCGTTTCGTTGGTCCTGCGCCACGAATCCGCTGCATTTTCCTCAAAGTCGACGTATGTAAGCAGAGCGTAATAAGGGGGGCGACGGATAGCGGCTGCTATGCGCACCAAGAAAGGTTTGAGCCATCACAATTTACGGAAGTAACGGCGCGGCAGTGTCGCGCGAACGACCGCTGGTCATGAAAACATCGGGGGCCGGTTCTCCCGAGCTGCGTTCCGCCATTCTCGCCTGCATGCCTGGGCTGCTTGGCGTGGCGCTGTTTTCGGCAGTGATAAACATTCTCGCCCTGACCGGTTCGGTCTATATGTTGCAGATCTACGATCGCGTTCTGCCGTCGCAGAGCGTTCCCACCCTGGTGGGATTCACGATCGGCATGCTGGGCTTGTATGCGGTCTACGGGCTCCTGGATTTCGTGCGGCTTCGCGTGCTGGTCCGCATCGGCAGTCTTCTCTATAGAAATTTGCAGCAAAAGGTGTTCTCCATCTCCCTGTCCTTGCCGCTCAAGGCAGGACGTGATGCGGGCCGCTTGCAGCCTTTGCACGATCTTGACCGACTGCGCGGCTTTCTTTCCGGAACGGGACCGACGGTCATCTTCGACGCTCCGTGGATCCCTTTTTATCTGGTGATCATTTATTTGCTCCATCCTTTGCTCGGCTTGTTGGCAACCGTCGGCGCGATCGCCGTGGTCCTCCTGACGGCGGTTGCGGAAGTCTTTAGCCGTGGTCCGGCCGCGCGCGCCTCCGAAGACTTGTCGTCGCAACGGGCGCTTGCCGACTCCGCCCGGCGCAACGCCGAGGTTGTTCATGCAATGGGGCTTTCTGGTCGACTGGCTCGACGCTGGAGCGACGTCAGCCGCGCATATCTTGGTCAGCAGGAGCGCCTCTCGGATGTCGTCGGTGGCGCCAGTTCCTTCTCGAAGGCGCTTCGCATGGGTCTGCAATCCGGCGTTCTGGGGCTCGGTGCCTACCTGGTCATCGGCGGTGAAGCTTCTCCTGGGGTGATTATCGCATCTTCCATATTGCTCGGCCGGGCCTTGGCCCCAGTTGACGCGGCCATTGCAAACTGGAGAGGTTTTCTATCGACCCGGCGCAGCTATAGCGAACTGGCAGCTGTCATGGCTGCATTTGGCAGTCAGGACGATCCGATGGAATTGCCTCGTCCACAGGCACGATTTGCCGTCGAGCAACTGACAGTCGCGCCGCCCGGCCTGACAAGACCGACCGTTGTAAATGTAAGTTTCCACCTGTCGAGGGGGGCTGGAATGGCCGTCGTCGGCCCGAGCGGCTCCGGCAAGACGACGCTGGCCCGTTCGTTGGTCGGGGTGTGGAAGCCGCTCCATGGCTCGGTGAGATTGGACGGCGCCTCTCTCGATCAATGGAACTCGGAACATCTCGGCGCCCATATCGGCTACATGCCGCAGGATGTGGAGTTGTTTGACGGCACGGTAGCAGACAACATTTCGAGGTTCCGAGGCAAGACGGATCCAAAAGGCGTCCTTGCGGCGGCAAGAGCCGCCGGCGTCGAGAAAATGATCATGCAACTCCCTCAGGGATTTCAGACCCGCATCGGGGAGGGGGGAGCAGCCCTGTCGGCAGGGCAGAGGCAACTCGTGGGTCTCGCCCGAGCCCTTTATGGCGAGCCGTTCCTTGTCGTGCTCGACGAACCGAACTCGAACCTCGACGTGGATGGAGACGCTGCCCTGGCCGGCGCCATACGGGCAGTGCGTCAGCGCGGGGGCATCGTCATTGTCGTTGCGCATCGTCCCTCGGCACTCGCCAACATCGATCAGGTGCTGGTTATGTCGAACGGGACGGTTCATGCCTTTGGCTCGCGCGAGGAGGTCTTGGCGAACGTGCTCCGACCTTCACCGCCTGTTTCACCTCGGCCATCTTCTTTGGCGCCGATACCGGGGGTTGCCGGGCATGCATGAGGCTCTGCTCGAAACATTCGTCACCTTCTCGTCCTATGCCCGGACCCTTCGTGGCAGCAAAGGACCTGCCGTGAGCTCGCCAGATCTGCCGGACGGTATACGGGCCAACCTGATATTCGGCTTGGTGATTACAGGTCTGCTGGTCCTCGGCGGCGGCCTGTGGCTGGGATTGACCAAGATCGCCGGCGCCGTGGTTGCACCGGCCACCGTGGTGGTAGAAAGCAACGTCAAGAAGGTCCAGCATCAAACCGGAGGAACAGTGGGCGGGATCTTCGCGCAGGACGGAGATCATGTGCGAGCCGGCGACGTGCTGGTCAGGCTGGATGACACGCTGACACGCGCGAACCTGCAAATCATCAGCGAGGATCTCGATCGCGCGACCGTTCGCCTCGCCCGGCTGGAGGCCGAGCGCACGGGCTTGGCGGAAATGCAGCTGCCGGTCGGCCTGAAAGCGCGAATGAACCAACCGGAGCTGGCTGCGCTCGTCAACGGCGAACGCGCTCTCTTTGAAACGCGCTCTTCGGCTTTGGCTGGACAGAAGGCACAGCTGAGAAGCCAATCCCAGCAACTTGAACGTCAGATCGACGGTCTTAAAGCGCAACAGAGCGCGGTGGATGAATCGGTTGCCCTGCTGAGCAAGGATTTCGCCGACGTTGATTCCCTCTACGCCAAAAAACTCGTCTCCAAGGAGAGGGTAAGCAACATCAAGTTGGATGCCACCCGGGCCAGGGGAGAATCGGGTCGCCTCGCTGCAGCAGTAGCTGAAGCCCAGGCGCGCATCAGCGAAACGGGGTTGCAGATGCTGCAGCTGGATGACCAAAGGCGCACCGACGTGACGACCGAACTCCGCGAGACCGAAGCCAAACAGACCGAACTCAACGAACGGAGGATTGTGGCGCAGGATGAACTGACCAAGACAACGATCCGCGCGCCACAGTCCGGAACGATACAGGAATCGGCTGTCCATACCGTCGGCGGCGTTATCGCGCCTGGCGAGATGCTTATGACCATCGTACCTGATACCGACGATCTTGTGGTGGACGCGCTGATCCCTCCGTCGCGGGTCGACGATGTCCGGCCTGGGCAGCCGGTATCAATCCGTTTTCCGGCGTTCGACGTGGGAACCACTCCGGTCTGCCAAGGGTCAGTGAAACACATCTCGGCAGATCTGATTAAAGACCCGCAACGTCAGCTTTCCTATTTTTCGGCGCGTATCAAGGTTGAAAGCAAATCGAGCTGCCTGACCGAAGCGAAGGTGCTGAGGCCAGGTATGCCCGCCGAGGTTCATATCCGCACCGACGAACGCAATGTCTGGTCTTATCTGTTGAAACCCTTTGCGGATCAGATGTCCAAAGCGTTTACGCAGTGATGGCGAGGTGGAGGAGGGCGTGACCAATAGGATATCGGGATTTCTGGCGGCCCGACGGCTTTTGGGGGCGGGCGGCCGTCGAGCCTAACCGGCGACGCGGGGATGAAGCGCCTCCGGCTGGAGGAAACATGCGCGTTGTGTGACGCTACCGCATCATTCGAATAGCGAGGCTGGTTTACCGTCCCCAGACAACGGCATTCTCATGCCGTTTGATGATGTGCTTCAGGTTTTCGAAGGCGGTCGTGACGTGGCCGGCGAAGCGCTCTGCCGCCGGTGAGCGTGGTCCGCTGACCCGGCGAAGGATACCGAGTGAGCGGCTGGGCTGCGGGATTTCATAGGGCAGCACCGTAACCCGGCTCTCCTTGCGCTGCGCGAAGACTACGGAGAATGGCAGCACGGCCAACGCATCGGTTTCGGCAAGGAAGTTGATCACGCTCATCAGCGAGCCTCCCGAATAGCGGATGTTCAGGTCCGACATGCCGATGCTCATCAGGATCATCTGCAGGTCCGACATCAGCGGAGAGCCGGGCAGGGGAGCCACCCAGGGAAAGCTGGTCAGGTCATGCGCCCTGAGGCGGCGATTTCGCAGCAGGGGATGATCGGGCCGGCAAGCCACGACATTGCGTCCGGGCAGGATTTCGGTGAATTCGAAGCCGGGACCAAGGTCGAGCACGCCGATCGGCACGATGCCGAGGTCGATCTGGTTGCTGTCCAGCGCCGCGACCATCTCGGGCAGGTTCATGTAGCTCTGCTGAACGGTGACCTCGGGTTCGAGCTTCTGGAATTCTCCGATCATCCGGCTGATCATCGCGTCCATGAAGAACGGCACGCCGCCGACACGGACGACACCTTTGGTGCCTTTCATGAGGCCCTGCACCGCATCCGACGCCTTGCGCGACGCGGTGATGATCGTGCGGCCCTGCGCCGCCAGCTGGAAGCCGAGCGGCGTCGCCTGCAGCGGCCGGCGGCCCTTGAGGAACAGCGGCTCACCCACCCGCGCCTCCAGCATGGCCAGTGATCGGCTGACCGCCGGCTGGGTCAAGCCCAGCATGGCGGCTCCTTCCGACACGCCGCCGGCATCCAGCACCGCGGCGAGCTGCATGAGGTGGCGCTCGTTCAGCTTCATAGCAAAACGCTATACAAGGGACGTCACATCTCATCAAGCATCGCGTCGGGCCGTGCTATCCCGCTTGGCAAGGGGAAGGGAGGCCCCGGCGGAATGCACGGCCAGCACGACCCGAAGCGGGATGAGTCCCCCAAGGCGATATCGACGCAGGCCGAGGAATTCTCGCGGCGCCTGACGGCAATGGGCCAGTCCCGCCTGGCGGCGGCGGCGCAGGCAGCCGTGGATGGTTTGCACGCGCTGATCGTGGAGTTGCGGCCCTCCGGCGAGGAATTCCGCCAGGCGATCGATTTTCTGACCGAGGTTGGCCACTACGCCGATGCGCGGCGCCAGGAATGGGTGCTGTTCGCCGACGTCCTGGGCGTGTCTTCGCTGATCGAGGATCAGAACAGCCCGCGCCCCGCCGGAGCGACACCAAACACCCTGGCCGGGCCCTTCTACCGGGCCGACGTGCCGGAGATGCCACCCGGCGCGAACATCTCGCGCGATCACAAGGGCGAGCCGCTGGAGGTCGCGGGCCGCATCGTCGCGCTCGACGGCGCGGGGGTCGGCGATGCGACGGTCGAGATCTGGCAGGCCAATGCCGAGGGTCTCTACGAGAACCAGGAACCCGACCGCCAGCCGGAATTCAATCTGCGCGGACGCTTCCGTACCGATCCGCAGGGACGGTTCCGCTTCACGACGGTGAAGCCGAAGGGCTACACGCTGCCGTCGGACGGACCGGTCGGTCAATTGATGTCAGCGCTGGGCCTTGGCCTCGAGCGGCCGGCCCATATCCATTTTCGCGTCTCGGCGGAGGGCTTCGAGACGCTGACGACCCACATCTTCGACCGGTCGGACCCTGCGATCGGCCGGGATGCCATCTTCGGGGTCAAACCCGAACTCATGGCCGAGTTCCGCGCGCTGCCGCCCAATGGAGGAAAACGCAAGCACGCGCTCGACCTCAACCTCGTGCTCTGCCCGCAGCGGCGGAGCGATACCGAAACCTCTGGGAGGAGATGACCGATGGCACGTATCAGCGGCTACCACCATTTGACGCTCTCGACCGACAGCGCTCAGGAAGATTTTGATTTCTATACCAAGGCGCTCGGCCTGCATTCGGTGAAGCGCACCGTCTTGTTCGACGGCGTCATCCCGGTCTACCACCTCTATTACGGCTCGCCCAATGGCGATGCGTCGACGATCATCACCACCTTCCCGTTCCGCAAGCCGGGCGTCTATGGCCGCCGCGGGTCCAATCAGTCGCGCACCATCATGCAGTCGATCCCCAGGGGCGCCGCGGATTTCTGGGTCGACCGGTTGAATGCGCGCGGCATCGAGGCCATCAAGATCACCCGTTTTGGCGCCGACCGTGCGGCTTTCGCACATCCCTGCGGCATCCCGCATGAGCTGGTGGAAAGCGACAGGGATCCCCGCGCGCCCATCACCAACGAGGCGCAGGGCATCGGCAAGGCCCACGGCATCAAGGGAATCTACGGCGCCGTGGTGGCGGTGATGGACCGCACCGCCATGGACGACTTCCTGACCATCGCATTGCCGATGGAGAAAGAGGCCGACGACCACGAGGGGCTCGTGTTCCGCGTGCCGGATGCGGCCGGCGTCGCACAGCGCGTGGAGGTCATTGTCGACCGCGACAGCCCGCAGGGCACCTGGACTCTGGCGGGAGGCACGATCCACCACCTCGCCCTCAACACCGGCGACGAAGAGAACCAGTTGAAGCTGCGCGCTCATATCGAGGGCCTCGGCTTCACGGACATATCGGAGCAGAAGGACCGCAACTACTTCAAGTCCTGTTATGTCCGCTCGCCCGGCGGCGCGCTGTTCGAAATTGCCTGGACCACGCCGGAAGGCTGGGCCAAGGACGAGCCTCCGGGCCAGATCGGCAAGACGCTGGTCTTCCCGCCTTGGTTCAAGGACCGCGAGAGCGAATTGCAGGCCGGCCTGGAACAGGCGGATTTCGCGTGAGTTCAGGCAGCGGTCCGCTCCGGCTTGGGCCAAGAGGCCCGGAGGCTAAGGCGATTTGCGTCTTCGTCCACGGCCGCGGCCAATCGCCCGAAGAGATGCAGTCCCATGTGCTGTCGCGGCTTTCCGCGTCGGCCGTGGCCTTCATCCTGCCGCGCGCGCCGCACGGCATGTGGTGGGAGGCGCGTGCCGTCGACCCGTTGACGTCGGTCGCCCGCGCGCAGCTCTCTGACGCGCTCGACCACCTTGCGGCCGCAATGGTTGCGGCGCGTGCCGAACTGCCCGGACTGCCGCTGCTTCTCGCGGGCTTCTCGCAAGGGGCGTGTCTCTCGATCGAATATCTCTGTGCGGGGCTGCCGCCGCCGGACGCTTTGGCGGCCTTCACGGGCTGCCGTGTCGGCGTTCCGGCGGACGAAAGATCCGAGGCGGCGCCGGCCGGAATGCCGATTTATCTTTCCGGTGGTGATGCCGATCCGTGGATACCGGTCTCGGCGTTTGCCGATGCCGCGCAATCGCTGGGCCGGATTGGCGCGAGCCTGCGGGCCGATCTGTTCCCGGGCCGCGGCCATGAGGTCTCGGACGCCGAGATTGCCATGCTGGGCACTATCCTCGACGACCTCGCGGCCGGGCGTGGCCCGCGCATGGAGGCGGCGCGATGATGGACAGCTTCACCTTTCCGGGCCTGACGACACGGGTGGTCTTCGGTGCCGGCACCATGGCTCGCGTCGAGGAGGAAGTCCGGCGGCTCGGCCATGAAAAGGTGATGGTGCTTTCGACGCCGCATCAGAAGGGCGATGCGGAAAGGCTGGCCGCAAGCCTTGGTGGCCTCGCCGCCGGGATCTTTGCCGGCGCGGTCATGCATACCCCTGTCGAGGTCACGGAAAAGGCCATCGATACCTTCCGCGGCAGTGGCGCTTCGGCGGTCGTCAGCCTCGGCGGCGGCTCGACCACTGGGCTCGGCAAGGCCATTGCCGTGCGCACGGGCGCCGACCAGGTGGTCATTCCCACCACCTATGCCGGCTCGGAAATGACCGACATACTCGGCGAGACGGCAGCCGGCGAGAAGACCACCCGCCGCTCGCCGGACATTCGCCCAGAGACGGTGATCTACGACGTCGATCTGACACTGAGCTTGCCGGTAAATCTCACCGTAACCTCGGCGATGAACGCGATCGCTCATGCGATGGAAGCCTTGTATGCCCCCGATCGCAATCCGGTCATCGTGCTGATGTGCAGGGATGCCATGGTTGCCTTTCGGGAAGGCATTCCAAGGTTGATCGGCAATCCGCAGGATCGCGCGGCGCGGACGCAGGCGCTCTATGCGGCGTGGTGCTGCTCGACCGCACTCGGCTATGTCTCGATGGCGCTGCATCACAAGCTGGCGCACGTCTTCGGCGGCTCGTTCGACACGCCGCACGCCGAAACCCACGCCATCCTGCTGCCCTACACGACCGCCTTCAACGAAGCGGCGGTGCCCGATCTGCTGCGCCCGATCGCTGAGGCATTCGGTGGTGGTTCGGCGGGCGGCGGGCTCTGGGATTTCGCACAGTCGGTCGGCTCTCCGCTGAGCCTGAAGGCGATCGGCATCGAGGAGGCCGATCTCGACCGCGCGGCGGCAATCGCGGTGAAGAATGCCTATGCGAATCCAAGGCCGATTGATCCGGGATCGATAAGGGAACTCCTTCAGGCGGCGTGGGAGGGACGCCGTCCGGGGGACTGAGAACAAAACAAGAGGGAGGAACCAAACATGATCACAAGACGCAGCCTACTGAAAGCCTCGGCGGCGACAGGCCTGGCGCTCGCCGGTTCGCGCCTGGCGACGCCGGCCATCGCGCAAGGCGCCAAGATCCGCCTGGGCTATGTTTCGCCGCAGACGGGGCCGCTCGCCGGCTTCGCGGAAAGCGACGCCTACAACATCAAGGCCTTCCTCGCTTCCGAGGCGGGCAAGAACTTCGAGGTCATCGTCAAGGACAGCCAGTCGAACCCCAACCGCGCGGCCGAGGTAGCCAAGAGCCTGATCGTCGATGACGAGATCAACCTGATGCTCGTCGGCTCGACGCCCGAGAACACCAATCCGGTGGCCACCACCTGCGAGGCGGAGGGCGTGCCGGTGATCTCGACGATGGCGCCGTGGCAGCCCTGGTTCATCGGCCAGCAGGGCAATCCGGCCGATCCGTCCTCGTGGAAGCCTTTCAACTTCGCCTATCACTATTTCTGGGGTCTCGAGGACATCATCGCCGTCTACACCGGCATGTGGAAGCAGCTTTCCACCAACGGCAAGGTGGGAGGGCTGTTCCCCAACGATGCCGACGGCAATGCCTGGGGTGATCCGAAGAACGGCTTGAAGCCGGGCCTCGATGCCGCCGGTTTCAGCCTTGCCGATCCCGGCCGCTATCAGAACCTGTCGGACGATTTCACCGCGCAGGTCAACGCCTTCAAGGCGGCCAATGCCGAGATCGTCACCGGTGTGGTCATTCCGCCGGACTTCACCACCTTCTGGAACCAGGCCCGCCAGCAGGGCTTCAAGCCCAAGGCGATAACGGTGGCCAAAGCGATCCTCTTTCCGCAATCGGTCGAGACGCTGGGCGATGCTGGCCACAACCTCTCATCCGAGGTCTGGTGGTCGGCCTCGCATCCGTTCAAATCGTCCGTGACGGGCGAGAGCTCGGCGGAAATCGCGGCGGATTTCACCGCCAAGACCGGGCGCCCCTGGACGCAGCCGATCGGTTTTGTCCATTCGCTGTTCGAGGTGGCGGCCAATGTCATGGGGCGCGTTTCGGATCCGACCAATGCCGAGGCGATCGCGGCGGCCATAGCCGCCACCGACATGACGACGGTGGTGGGGAAAGTGGCATGGAGCGGTGCGGGACTGCCGCCTTTCGCCGCGAAGAACGTCTGCAAGACGCCGCTCGTTGGCGGCCAGTGGCGGAAGAAGGCCGGTGGCGGCTTCGATCTGGTGACCGTCGAGAACGCCGGCGCTACCGAGATTCCCACCGCTGGCAAGATGGAAGCCCTGGCCTGACGCTGCCGGGGGCGGCTGCGCCGCCCTCGTTCGGCGCGACCCAAGGATGACTGTGATGATACTCAGGCTGGAAAACGTTTCGAAGTCCTTCGGCGCCCTGAAGGTTGCGGATTCCGTGACCGTCAGCGTGCCGCGCGGCGAAGCGCTGGGCATTATAGGCCCGAACGGCGCGGGAAAATCGACGCTCTTCAACCTGATCACCGGAAACTTGTTTGCAAATGAGGGCCGCATCGAATTCCTCGGCCGCGACGTGACCCGCGCTCCGGCCATGGAGCGGGTGCGCATGGGCGTCGGCCGCAGCTTCCAGATTCCGCAGCCTTTCGAGGGGCTGACCGTGTTCGAGAATCTCTTGACCGCCGCCGCCTTCGGCCGCGGCGGACGCGAGGCCGAGATGGTCGAGGATTGCGCTGGTATCCTCGAGGCGACGGAGCTCCTCAGGAAAGCCAATTTCGTGGCCGGCTCGTTGAGCCTTCTCGACCGCAAGCGCCTGGAACTCGCCCGCGCCTTGGCGACAGGCCCCGAACTTCTGCTTCTGGACGAGATCGCGGGCGGTCTGACGGAGGGCGAATGCAAGGCCCTGGTCGCGACGATCAGAGCCATCCACGCGAGGGGGACCACCATCATCTGGATCGAGCATGTGCTGCATGCCCTGAATTCGGTGGTCGAGCGGCTCCTCGTGCTGGATTTCGGGCGCGTGATCGGGATCGGCGCGCCTGATGAGATCATGGCCTCGAAGGCGGTTCGCGAAATCTATCTGGGGCTCGAGGTCTGATGCTGGAAACGCGCGGCCTCACCGCGAATTACGGCCAGTTCCGGGCACTGTTCGGTGTGGATATCACCGTGGCCGCGGGCGAATGCGTGGCGATCATCGGCGCCAACGGCGCCGGCAAATCCACGCTGATGCGCTCGATCACCGGCGTGATCGGCAACGCGCCCGGCATGGTGCTGCACAGGGGCGAGCCGATCGGCGCGCTGTCTTCGGCCGAGATCATGAAGCGCGGCATCGCCATGGTGCCGGAGGGGCGCCGGCTGTTCCCTTCGCTCACCGTCGAGGAAAATCTGCTGGTCGGCGGGCAGGCGCGTAAGGTGCAGGGGCCGTGGAGCCTCGACGCGGTCTATGACCTTTTCCCGATCCTGGGCGAGCGGCGCAAGAGCCCCGGTACCGCGCTCTCGGGTGGCCAGCAGCAGATGGTGGCGATCGGCCGGGCGCTGATGTCGAACCCCGAATTGCTGCTTTGCGACGAGATCAGCCTCGGCCTCGCGCCCGTCGTCATCCGCGATATCTACGCAGCACTTCCCAGGATCCGCCAAGGCGGCGCCGCGATCGTGCTGGTGGAGCAGGATATCGGCAAGGCGCTGGCAGTGGCCGACCGCGTCTACTGCATGATGGAGGGTCGCGCCACGCTGGCCGCCAGGGCGGCCGAGGTCACGCGCGAAGATATCCACTCTGCCTATTTCGGAGTGGCGGCATGACGCGGGAACCAAGGCTCGGTCGTCTGCTCGCACAGCACCCTTGTGGCCTGATCGAGGTGGCGCGGCGATGATCTGGCTGGACACCCTCGTGCAAGGGATTCTGCTGGGCGGGCTCTATGCCCTGTTTGCAGCAGGGTTGAGCCTCGTCTTCGGCATCATGCGGCTGGTGAACCTAGCCCATGGCGACCTCATCATTCTTGCCGCTTATCTGGTTTTGATGGGCGTCACGCTGCTCGGCTTGTCGCCCTGGATCGCTGCCCTGATTGCCATGCCCGTGATGTTCGGGCTCGGCTGGCTGCTGCAGGCCGCCGTCCTGAACCGCGTGCTGGGCAAGGACATCCTGCCGCCGCTTCTGGTCACGTTCGGCCTGTCGGTCGCCTTGCAGAACGGCCTGCTCGAGGCCTTCTCCGCCGACAGCCGCCGCATTCCGGTGGGCGCGTTGGAAGGGGCATCGCTCGATCTAGGGCTGGTCACGGTTGGGATCATGCCGTTGATGACCTTTGCCTCGGCGATCGTGACGATCATTGCGCTCAACGCGCTCTTTTACCACACCGCCCTCGGCCGTGCCTTCCGCGCCACCTCGGACGACGCCGTGACGGCGGGGCTGATGGGGATAGAGCCGAAGCGGATTTTCGCGATCGCCACCGGGATCGCCATGGTCGTGGTG
>NZ_RZPI01000019.1:0-21730 GCF_003998715.1 Mesorhizobium sp. M7A.F.Ca.CA.002.15.2.1 | reverse complement strand
GCCGCCGGAAAGCCGCTGGAGATCATGGAGGTCGACCTCGAGGGCCCGCGCGAGGGCGAAGTGCTGGTCGAGATCAAGGCGACAGGCATTTGCCACACCGACGAATTCACACTGTCGGGCGCCGATCCGGAAGGTCTGTTTCCGGCCATCCTCGGCCATGAAGGCGCCGGCGTCGTCGTCGATGTCGGCAAGGGTGTCACCTCGCTCAAGAAGGGCGACCACGTCATCCCGCTCTATACGCCCGAATGCCGCCAGTGCCCGTCCTGCCTGTCGAGAAAGACGAACCTCTGCACGGCGATCCGCGCCACGCAGGGCCAGGGCCTGATGCCCGATGGTTCGTCGCGCTTCTCGATCGGCAAGGACAAGATCTTTCACTATATGGGCTGCTCGACCTTCTCGAACTTCACCGTGCTGCCCGAGATCGCACTGGCCAAGGTCAATCCGGACGCGCCCTTCGACAAGATCTGCTACATCGGCTGCGGCGTCACCACCGGCATCGGTGCCGTGATCAACACCGCCAAGGTCGAGATCGGCGCCACCGCGGTCGTCTTCGGCCTCGGCGGCATCGGCCTCAATGTCATCCAGGGCCTGAAACTTGCCGGCGCCGACATGATCATCGGCGTCGATTTGAACAACGACAAGAAGGAGTGGGGCGAGCGCTTCGGCATGACGCATTTCGTCAATCCGAAGGAGATCGACGGCGATGTCGTGCCCTACCTCGTCAACATGACCAAGCGTGGCGCCGACCAGATCGGCGGCGCCGACTACACATTCGACTGCACGGGGAGCACCAAGGTCATGCGTCAGGCGCTCGAAGCCTCGCATCGCGGCTGGGGCAAGTCGGTGGTCATCGGCGTTGCCGGCGCCGGCCAGGAGATCTCGACCAGGCCGTTCCAGCTGGTCACCGGCCGCACCTGGATGGGCACCGCCTTCGGCGGCGCGCGCGGCCGCACCGATGTGCCGAAGATCGTCGACTGGTACATGGACGGCAAGATCCAGATCGACCCGATGATCACCCACACGCTCAAGCTCGAGGACATCAACAAGGGTTTCGATCTCATGCATGAGGGCAAATCGATCAGAAGCGTCGTGGTTTACTGAGGAAGATCGCAGGCCGCGGTCCAACCGGCGCGCGGCCTCCGTGGTTCACAATGGGAGGAGAAAAGAAACATGAGCGAACTCCCCGCCATTCTCGTCGATGCAGACGCCTGCCCGGTCAAGGCCGAGGTCGAAAAAGTGGCCGACCGGCATGGCGTCGTTGTCACCTACGTCTCCAATGGCGGCCTGCGGCCGTCGCGCGATCCGATGGTCCGCAATGTCGTGGTCTCCAAGGGCGCTGATGCCGCCGACGACTGGATCGTCGACAATGCACGCACCAACGACATTGTGATCACCGCCGACATTCCGCTGGCCGCCCGCGCGGTGGCGCTTGGCGCCCATGTGCTTGGGCCAACCGGACGTCCCTTCACGCCGGAAACGATCGGCATGGCGGTGGCGATGCGCGACCTGAAGCAGCATCTGCGCGAGACCGGCGAAAGCAAGGGCTACAATGCCAGCTTCGCGCCGCAAGACCGGTCGCGGTTTCTGGGCGAACTCGATCGCATCTTGCGGCGTGCCATGAAATCGGCCACACCGGATTAGCGCTATCCAGGGCTGGAACCACCATGGCCGCCGAAGCTCCGATAGACAAACCCATGCAGCGCCACATGCTGTTTGCTGTGTCTGCCTGCTTCGGCGTCTTTGCGCTTCTGGTGGCGTTGCTGCTGCACGCTCCGCTTGCCTATTCGATCGGCGCCAACGCGTTCTTTGCCGCCTATGTCATTCTCGTCGTCGCCCAGATGCCGAAGTTCACCGGCAGGTATCTGAGCAAGAATGCGCGCGCCACCGACCAGCCGGTGCTGGTCATCTTCGCCGTGACGCTTGTCGTCGTCGGCGTTGCCGTTGTCGCATTGTTCCTGCTGATCAATCAGAAGGACAGAAGCCATCCCATCGAGCTCTTCTTCGCGCTGCTGTCGATCCCGCTCGGCTGGTTCACCATCCATGCCATGGCAGCGCTCCATTATGCTCATGTCTACTGGATGGATGGCGATGCGATGGATGCCGAGACCAGGAAGAAAATCCCGGTCGGCGGACTGCTGTTTCCGGGCGACAAACGGCCGGAGGGTTGGGACTTCCTCTATTTCTCGACGGTGATCGGCATGACGGCGCAGACCGCCGACACCAACATCTCGACGACGCATATGCGTCGTGTCGTGCTTGTCCACTCGATCCTGTCGTTTTTCTTCAACACGGTCATCGTCGCCGCTGCCGTCAATCTCGCCGTCAGCCTGGGCGGTCCGTAATAAATCCGTGATCGGATGAAACATCGGTTTGGATCGCGACGTATCAGGAGGACAATGAGCGCGCAGGCCATGCCGCGAGGCCGGGAGACGAAACACGATGGAATCCGTTGCCAGAAGCCAATCCGCCGCCGATCCAGGCGCTTCGGCGTCGAACGACAAAACGCTGATTTACCGGCAGTCGCGCTGGACGCGGCTGACGCATTGGCTGTGGGCCATCTCGCTGTTCTTCATGCTGTTGTCCGGCCTGCAGATCTTCAATGCCCGTCCGCAGCTCTATATCGGCAAGCAATCGGGCTTCGATTACAACAACACCATCTTCGCCATCGGCGCCGAGAACTCCGATGCGGGTCCGCGCGGCTACACGGAGATCTTCGGCAAACGCTTCAACACCACTGGGGTGCTCGGCTGGTCGGGTCCGGCCGGCCAGGAGACGTCCCGCGCCTTCCCGTCCTGGGCGACCATCCCGTCCTACTATGATCTCGGCACTGCGCGCGTCATCCATTTCTTCTTTGCCTGGATACTCACCACGACGTTGATCGTCTGGCTGGTCGCCAGCATCGTCAACGGTCACATCCGCCGCGATCTCGCGCCACGCCTCGACGATTTGAAGCGGTTGCCGCAAGACATCGTCGACCACGCCAAGCTCAAATTCCACCACACGCGCGAATACAACACGCTGCAGAAGATGGCCTATGGCGGGGTTCTGTTCGTGCTGCTGCCGCTGATGATCATCACCGGTCTGGCGATGTCGCCAAGCATGAACTCGGTGCTGCCTTTCCTCAACGATCTGCTCGGTGGCCGGCAGACGGCACGCACCATCCATTTCACCGTGATGGTGCTGCTGGTCGCCTTCTTCGTCGTCCATATCCTGATGATCCTGGCCGCCGGCCCGATCAACGAGCTGCGCTCGATCATCACCGGCTGGTACCGCACCGATCCTCCCGCACAGAACGACAATACAGCCGAGAGGAGTGCCTGACATGGCGAAGTTTGAGATCAGCCGCCGCAAATTCCTGACCGCTGCCGGCCTTGGCGCTTCCGGTATCATGCTGTCGGGCTGCGACGCCTTTGACAGCCAGCTAAGCGTCGGCAGCGGCCTGCGCAGTTTCCTCGAAAACGCCAATGGCCTGACATACCGGGCGCAACGCCTGCTCGCCGGACGCGGTGCGCTGGCGCCGGAATTCACCGAGGCCGATATCCGCCAGCCGCAGCGGCCGAACGGCGTCACCGCTCCCGATGACGACGTCTACAAGGGCCTGCTCGCCAACAATTTCGCCGACTGGCGTCTGGAAGTGACGGGTCTTGTCGAAAAGCCGCTGTCGCTCAGCCGCGAGCAGCTCCAGAACATGCCAAGCCGCACCCAGATCACCCGCCATGACTGCGTCGAAGGCTGGAGCTGCATAGCCAAATGGACCGGCACGCCGCTGTCGCTGGTGCTGGACCAGGCGGTGGTCAAACCGCAGGCGCGCTATGTCATGTTCCATTGCCTCGACACGATCGACCGCAGCCTGTCGGGCGACATCAAATATTACGGCACCATCGACCTCATCGATGCCCGTCACCCGCAGACGATCCTCGCCTACGGCCTGAACGGCAAGCCGCTGCCGGTCGAGAACGGCGCGCCGCTGCGGGTTCGCGTCGAGCGCCAGCTCGGCTACAAGATGCCGAAATATCTCTACAAGATCGAACTGGTCGACGGCTTTGCCGATGTCGGCGGTGGCAGGGGCGGCTATTGGGAAGACAATGGCTATGACTGGTACGGCGGGATCTGAGCTGCACACCGCAAATCCGGCGCTGAAGATGCTAGCCTAGCGAGCGGCGAAACAGCTCGCCTTTTCCGGCAATCTGCTCGCCAATGCCGCCAAGCCGCAGCATATGCCAGGCAAGTGCATGGTTGCTGGAGGTGACCGGTTTCCCCAACTCCTTCTCGACCTCCTCGATGATGCGGGCAACGCGCATGCTGGTGCAGGAAACGAACACCGCATCACAGTCGCTCGACGCACCGATTTCCAAGATGGCCTGCTTGACCGATGCCGGCGTGATGCGTGCAACGACATTGTCGTCCGCCTCGTTGAAGGAGCCCATGACCGGAATATCCATCCCCCGCGCCATCAGCGATGCCCGCAGCGAATGATTGATTTTCGCCAAGTAAGGGGTGAGCAGCGCGATCCTCGAGACCCCCAGGGCCTTCAGCGCGGCGCGTGCCGCGGTCACCGGATTGGTCACCTGCACACCAGGCAGCACCTCGTGAACGCGCTCGGCAACCTTATCCTCGCCGATGACCAGCGCTCCCGACGTGCAGGCAAAGCCGATCACATCGAACTTGACGTCGGGCAAGAGTCCCACCGTTGCCGGGATTACCGCCGACATTTTCATCAGGTTTTCCGGTGTGATCTCGACATCGCTGTAGAGCCGCGCCTCGTACAGCGCGATGTCGCGCGCGGGCAGCGCATACCGGAATTCATCCTCGATGGTCTGGTCGGTCCGCAGCACGAGCAGGCCGAGATTGGCGCGCGTGCCGATACCGTCATCGGTCTTGAAGGGAATGTGTTCCTTGTCGAGGACAAGCGTGTCGTCGGCGCGGCTAACCGGGGCGTCCATGGCGCAGTCCCCTCCCTGATGCCAATCAGAATTGTCGACAATAGAAACGGCGATATTGCCGAAACTGTCAAGGGCTCTGTGCAGATCCTGGGAACCGGTAAACGCCTGAATTTTGCGCTTGCGCGGATCGCTTGTCCGTCGCCGACCCATTCACCGTTGACAGGGATCGGCGTCTTCCTATTGAATTGTCGACAATAGGAACACAGCCCTTCGGGACAGCAATGCGCGTATTGATCTTGGGCGGCGGCGTGGTCGGGATCACCACCACTTATCAGTTGCAAAAGGACGGCCACGCGGTCACTGTTCTCGAGCAGGCACCGCAGGTGGCCGAGGGCGCGAGCTGGGCAAATGCAGGCATGATCGCGCCCGGTCACTCCTTCGTCTGGTCATCACCAGCCGCGCCAAAAATCCTGCTGAAGTCGCTGTTCCTGAAAGACCAGGCGCTTCGCTTCAAACTTTCCGCCGACCCGCATCTCTACAGCTGGTCGCTGCGCTTCCTCAGGGAATGCACGGCCGCCAAAGCGCGTCGCAACACCCTCCTCAAACATCGGCTTGCGGTCCATTCCCAATCGGTCCTGCAGGCGGTCGTCAGGGAGGAATCGATCCAATACGACAGGACCTCGGCCGGCATCCTTTACTTCCACCGCAGCCGTCAGGCGCTCGACAAGGGCGTCGCCAACATGCGCCTGCTGGAGGCCGACGGCCAGGAGATCCGCATTGTCGACGCACAGGAAATCATTGACCGCGAGCCGGCGCTGGCTTCGTCGCGCGGCAGCATTGCCGGCGGCATAATGTGTCCAACCGATGAAACCGGCGACGCCGCCAAGTTCACGCGCGCGCTGGCGGCCATCGTCGAAACGAGGGGCGGCAAGATCCTGACAAGCACGAGGATCGTCGGGATCGAACGCAGGAATGACGCGATCATCCGGGTCGTCACCGACAAGGGAGAATTTCTGGCCGACACCTACGTTCTGTGTCTCGGCGCCGAAAGCCCGATCCTCGCCCGCAAGATCGGCCTTGGTTTGCCGATCTATCCGGTCAAAGGATATTCCCTGACCATTCCCATCGTCGACCCGGCGCTGGCTCCAAAACTCCCCGTCATCGATGAGCACAATCTCGTTGCCATCACGCCGATGGGCGATCGCATCCGCGTCACCGCCACCGCGGAATTCGCGGGCTATGATCGCAGCCACAAGCCTTCGGATTTCGCCTTCATGAAGCGCGTCACGCAGGACCTGTTCCCGCGCGGTATCGCCTATGATCGCGCCGAAATGCGGGCCTGCCTGAGACCCATGACGCCCGACAATCTGCCGATCCTCGGCCTGCGCAACATCAAGAACCTCTGGCTGAACACCGGCCACGGCCATATTGGATGGACGATGGCGCATGGATCGGCCCGCATCGTCGCCGACCTGATCGCCGGCCGGGCTGCGCCGATCGCCCTCGACGGTATCCTTCCCACACAGGCGCGGTTCGCCGAACCAAGCGCCGCAAAGGCTTGACCGACGCCATGCTCCGACCCACCAGGCACAGCAACCAGGACGACGATGCGGCGTTGGCATCCAAGCCGATCAAGACCGGCCCGCGCGTCTATGAAGAGATCCGTCGCATGGCGATGGACTATCGCTTCAAGCCGAACGAGCGCATCAACGAAGTGGCGCTTGCCGCGAGGCTGAATGTCAGCCGCAGCCCGATCAGGGAGGCCCTCCAGCGGCTGGTCACGGAGGAACTCATCACCTTCCAGACCAATCGCGGCTTCTTTTGCCGCGGCTTCGATGTCGACGAGGTCGTCAATCTTTCCGACGTGCGGGCGGTGCTTGAGGAGCGCTCCGTCAGGCTGGCGATCCAGCGCGCGACCAATGAAGAGCTCGCCGCGCTCGTCGACTGGTGGACGCTCACCATGGCGCGCGCCGACTCGTTTTCCAGCGCCGAGCTGACCGCCAGGGACGAGGAGTTTCACATCCGCATCGCCAGGCTGTCAGGCAATCCCGAACTGGCGCGCATGCTCGAAGGCATCAACACGCGCATCCATTTCGTTCGCAAGATCGAAGTGGAGAAGCACCGGCGACTGTCGACAACCTACACCGAACACAGCGAAATCGCCCGAGCCATGGTAACCCGCGATGCCGACACGGCCGCAAGGCTCATGCATGACCACATCGACATCAGTGTCGCCGATGCCATGTCGACCGTCCGGGAAGGCCTGGCCCGGATATACGTCGACGTCGATCAGATCTGACCAGCATCCCGGATCCGATTAAGCAATCCCTGGCCGGTCAGGCAACCTTGTCGAGCAGCGGCCTGAGCGCCGGGTGAATTTCCGGCGAGGCGTGCTTGATCAGGGTCAGCAGCGCGCGTTCGTTCTCGTAAAGTGGCCTGTCGACGCCGATATGTTCGATCAGCCAGCCGGCTTCGCCGGCATCGATCGTCTCGGCACGGCGGGCCAGGGCCTCGGCCGCCCTGTTCTTGGCTTCCCATTCGGCTTCGATGTCGCCAGGAGATCGGTAGGCCTCCATGATGCCGGCAAGCCCGCCGGAGATCATGCGGCTGAAGAAGCCGCCGATTTCCGGATCGGCATGTTCGAGGAAGGCGTCATGGCGCAGCGCCACGTCGCGCGTCGGTGCTTCGTAGCCGGCCGAGCACATGACGAAATTGGCGATCGCCTTGACGAACAGCTCGTTCCAGGACGGATCGTTTTGTCCTTGAGCAGTCCGCTCGTTGATCTTGAGCAGCACCTCGGCCTCGGCGCGCGTGATGGCGATGTTGCCGTCGCCGCCATGGGCATGGAGTATCCGGCGCAAAAGCTCGACCTCCGCCTGCGCGACGAGGCCCGGAGCCAGCGCGCCGCCGAGCATCAGCGGCCCCTTGCCGTCAATGACGGCATGCGCCACCTGCTCCAGCGCATACACACAAAGCTGGGCCGGCGACGATTTCGCCTGTTCCAGCACATGCACCAGCAATTCGAGTTCGGTCCGGCTGTCGACCATGCCGTCGCGCGAGATCGTGCGGATCAGCCAGTCGGCATTGTCCTGCGAGATATAGCCCGATGGCTTTTCCTGGTGGACGATATAGTCGGTGACCGCCTCAATGAAGAAGGGCGGCCATTCCTGGCATTTGTCCTTCGCCGTGGCATCGAGCGCGAACAGCGCCTCGGCCTCGCCACGCGTCACGACGCCGTCGCCGAACACTTCATGGCGCAACATCGCCACGTCCTCCGCGGCGATGCGGCTTTTCGAGGTCAGCCCGGCCACCGGCGCGCTCATGATCAATTCGCCCATTTGTCGTCCCCGTCCGCCGTCGCCAAGCGCCGGCCCCATAGCGTCACACAAGCCAACATATCAGCAGTGTCTTGAAAAACCGGCAAACGGCGTGGTTAGTGAAGACTTGTCGCCAACGCATGTCGCCTGACAGCGTGCCGCGGTTTGAAGAACGACATGCACGCGCTTTAGATGTTGCTGACAGGTGACAAGCCGTCGCGCGCAAGCTATGGATGGCGCGTCGAGGACTCAGGGTCTTGAGTCCTACCTGTTTGCGGGAGAGAACAGCGAGAGCTGTCGCCGAAGGGGAAATCGCCCGAAATCTCTCAGGCAAAAGAACCGTAGACGGGAAAGACACTCTGGAAAGTCGGGGCTTGCCCCCGCGCCGAAGGTGTAAGCGCCGCTGACAGAGTTCCGGCTGCGCGAGTCTCTCAGGCTTCAGACAGAGGGGCACGGACTGGTCGCCATTCGCGACCGATTGCGTGCGACTCTGGAGACGACATGGCGGGCGACGACACAAAACACCTTCCCCTTGAAGATATCCATATGGCCGCCGGTGCGCGCTTCGGCGCCTTTGCCGGCTGGTCGATGCCGCTGACCTATCCGGCCGGCGTCATGAAGGAACACCTTCACACCCGCGAGCAGGCCGGCCTGTTCGACATCTCGCACATGAAGCTGTTCGAGGTCAGCGGACCGGAAGCGGCGGCACTGCTCAACCGTGCTTGCCCACTGGATGCCGGCGCGCTCGAAATCTCGCAATCCAAACTGTCCTTTTTCCTCAACGAAGCAGGCGGCATCCTCGACGACCTGATCGTCACCAGGCTTAGCGATGCCAGGTTCATGGTGGTCGCCAATGCCGGCAACGCCGTAGCCGACGAAAAGCATTTGCGTGCACTTGCCGCGGATTTCGACGCCAGGATCGAGCCGCTCGACCGCGTCTTCCTGGCCATCCAGGGTCCTGAAGCCTGGGCCGCCCTTTCCCGCGCCGGCATCGAGACCGGCTCGCTGCTGTTCATGCATGGGGTCGAACCGCGCAAGAACTGGTTCATGAGCCGGTCGGGCTATACCGGCGAGGACGGGTTCGAGATCGGCTTGCCGGAGGCCGATGCACGCGACCTCGTCGCGAAGCTGCTCGGAGACGAGCGCGTGCTGTGGATCGGCCTGGCTGCGCGCGACAGCCTGCGCCTGGAGGCCGGTCTCTGCCTGCATGGCCAGGACATCACACCGGAAACCGACCCGGCCAGCGCCGCCTTGATGTGGGCAATTCCAAAGGACATCCGCGCTTCCGGCACTTTCATCGGCGCCGATGCGCTCCGCGCCGCGGTGGAACGAGGACCCGCGCAAAAGCGCGTCGGTTTGAAGCCGGAAGGCCGCCAGCCGGTGCGTGGCGGTGCCGCGCTCTTCGACGCCGACGGCAACCCGGCCGGCCATGTCACGTCGGGCGGCTTCGGCCCCTCGGCCGGCCATCCGGTCGCCATGGGCTATGTCTCGACACCTCTGGCAAAGCCCGGAATTCGGGTTTTCGCCGATGTGCGCGGCACGAAAATCCCAGTCGATATCAGCTCCCTGCCCTTCACACCGCATCGCTACCGAAAAGGATGATCTCAATGGCAACGACCTATTTCACATCAGATCACGAGTGGCTCCGCGTCGAGGGCGGCATCGCCACGGTCGGCATCACTGATTACGCGCAGGAGCAGCTCGGCGACCTCGTCTTCGTCGAACTGCCGGAGACGGGAAAGAAATTGACCAAGGGCGACACCGCCGTCGTGGTCGAATCCGTCAAGGCGGCGTCCGATGTCTATGCACCAGTCGACGGCGAGATCACCGAGGCCAACGGCACGCTGTCGTCGGATCCGTCACTGGTCAATTCGGCCGCAACAGGGGCCGGCTGGCTGTGGAAGATGAAGCTTGCCGACGAAAGCCAGCTCGCCGGTCTCATGGATGAGGCCGCCTACAAAGCCCATATCGGTTGATATCAGGACTTATTGAGATGACCGCAGCACCCTACCCCTTCTCGGCCCGCCATATCGGTCCCGGCCTCAACGATACCAGAGCCATGCTGGCCGCCATCGGCGTGCCCTCGATCGAGACGCTGATCAGCCAGTCCGTCCCGAAGTCGATCCGGCTCGATCGGCCGCTTGCCCTGCCGGCACCAGCGAGCGAGGCGGAAGCGCTGGCTGAGCTTTCGGCTGTCATGGCCGGGAATACGGTGCTGAAGAGCTTCATCGGCGCCGGTTATCACGGCGTCCATGTGCCGCCGGTTATCCAGCGCAATCTGTTCGAGAACCCGGCCTGGTATACGGCCTACACGCCCTATCAGGCCGAGATCAGCCAGGGCCGGCTGGAAATGCTGTTCAACTTCCAGACCCTGGTCACCGAACTGACCGGCCTGCCGGTGGCATCGGCGTCGCTGCTGGATGAAGCAACCGCCGTGGCCGAGGCGGTCGGCATTGCACTGCGCCATCACCGCGACAAGCGCACCAAGGTAGCACTTGCCGGCACGCCGCACCCGCAGACGCTGGACGTGGTGCGCACCCGCGCCGAGCCGCTCGGCATCGAGATCGATGGCGAGACGATCGACGACAACACCGCCGCCCTGCTTGTCTCCTGGCCGGATACATTTGGCGTCTATGGCGACCACAAGGCAGCGATCGACAAGGCACACGCGACCGGCGCTCTCGTCGTCTTCATCGCCGACCCGCTCGGCCTGACGCTGACCGACGCGCCGGCCAAGCTTGGCGCCGACATCGCAGTCGGCCCGATGCAGCGCTTTGGCGTGCCGATGGGCTTTGGCGGCCCGCACGCGGCCTATTGCGCCGTCTCCGACAGGCTGACGCGGCTGATGCCTGGCCGCCTGGTCGGCCAGTCCACCGACAGCAAGGGCCGGCCCGGATACCGGCTTGCCTTGCAGACGCGTGAGCAGCATATCCGCCGCGACAAGGCGACCTCCAACATCTGCACCGCGCAGGCGCTGCTCGCCAATATGGCGACCGCCTATGCCATCTGGCACGGCCCCGCCGGGCTGCAGGCGATTGCCGGGCGCATCCACACGCTGGCCAATCGTCTTGCCGCCGGGCTCAAAGCAGCAAACATCTCCGTGCTCGGTTCAAGCCGCTTCGACACGGTGACGGCCGAGGTGAAGGGCAAGGCAGCTTCGATCGCCGCCGCCGCTGAAAAGGGCGGCAGATTGCTGCGTGCCGTCGATGCCGACCACATCGGCATCGCCTTCGACGAAACCTCCACCGAGGCCGATCTCGACGCAATCGCGGCCCTGTTCGGCGCCAAGGCTGGCGCCTCCGCCGACAGCACGGTGCCCGGCAAGCCGCGCGGCAAGGAGTTCCTGACCCAGCCTGTTTTCCACGAAAACAAGTCGGAAACCGAGATGATGCGCTTCCTGCGCCGGCTGGCCGACAAGGACCTGGCGCTCGACCGCGCCATGATCCCGCTGGGATCCTGCACCATGAAGCTCAACGCCGCCGCCGAGATGATGCCGGTGAGCTGGCCGAGCATTGCCAATCTGCACCCTTTCGCCCCGGCCGCGCACTCGGCAGGCTACCGCGCCATGATCGGCGAGCTGGAGGGCTGGCTGTCGGAGATCACCGGCTTCGACGCCGTCACATTGCAGCCCAATGCCGGCAGCCAGGGCGAATATGCCGGACTGCTCGCCATCCGCGGCTATCACCGCTCTCGCGGCGACAACCACCGCACCGTCTGCCTGATCCCCTCCTCGGCGCATGGCACCAATCCCGCGAGCGCGGCGATGGCTGGCATGAACGTCGTCGTCGTGCGCTGCACCGAAGACGGTAACATCGACATGGACGACATGAAGGCCAAGGCGACTGAGCATGCGCAAAATCTCGCAGCGCTGATGTTCACCTATCCCTCGACGCATGGCGTGTTCGAGGAAGGCGCACGCGATCTCTGCGCGCTGATCCATGAGCATGGCGGCCAGGTCTATTTCGACGGTGCCAACCTCAACGCGCTGGTCGGGCTTGCCCGTCCCGGCGACATCGGCGCCGATGTCTGCCATATGAACCTGCACAAGACCTTCTGCATTCCGCATGGCGGCGGCGGACCCGGCATCGGGCCGATCGGCGTCAAGGCGCATTTGAAGCCGTATTTGCCCGGCCATGTCACCGAAGGCTCGGCGCACGCCGTCTCCGCCGCCCCCTTCGGCAGCGCCTCGATCCTGCCGATCACCTGGATGTATATCCGCATGATGGGCGCCTCGGGCCTGAAGCAGGCGACCGAAACAGCGATCCTTTCCGCCAACTACATCGCAACGCGGCTCGGTGCGCATTTCCCGGTGCTCTACAAGGGCAGGCAGGGACGCGTCGCGCATGAATGCATCCTCGACACCCGTGTGCTCAAGGAGAGTGCAGGCATCAGTGTCGACGATGTCGCCAAGCGGCTGATCGATTATGGTTTTCACGCGCCGACCATGTCCTTCCCGGTCGCCGGCACGCTGATGGTGGAGCCGACCGAGTCCGAGCCCAAGCGGGAAATCGACCGCTTCTGCGAGGCCATGATCGCGATATCGGCAGAGGCAGCAAAAGTCGCCAGGGGCGAATGGCCTTTGGCCGACAATCCGCTGGTCAACGCGCCGCACACCGCCGCCGAGGCGCTGGCCGGCCAGTGGAACCATCCCTACTCGCGCCTGGAAGCGGCCTATCCGGCCGGCGACGCCGACACGGCAGCCAAGTACTGGCCTCCGGTGTCACGCATCGACAATGTCGCCGGCGACCGCAACCTGGTCTGCTCGTGCCCGCCGCTGTCCGACTATCTGGGGGCCGCGGAGTAATTTACGCTGAGCGCAAGGCCGGCTTGATCGGCTCGGCCTTGCCCATCCTCTTGCGGCTGATGACGCAATTTCGTCCGGCGCGTTTGGCGGCATAGAGCGCCGCGTCTGCCTCGGTGAGCACGTTGTCGAGGCTGCTGCCGCTTGCCTCGCCAAAGCCGATGCCGCCGCTGACCGTGCTGCGCAATTTGCCGAGCTGGGTGGGGACGATTTCGGCGCCGAAAGCCACGCCGATCTTGCTGGCGAGATCGTAGGCCTTTTCGTCCGTCATCCGCGACATGACGACTGCGAACTCCTCGCCGCCAAGGCGAAAAGCGTCGACGCCGGGCCGGGCATATTTCTTGATGACGGCGGCAAAACGGCACAAGACCTGATCCCCAACCGGGTGACCGTAGACATCGTTCGTCCGCTTGAAGTGGTCGAGGTCGAACATGACGATAGACATGAATGGACCGAAACTCCGCTCGCCGTAAAGCGACGTCAATGCCCGGCGGTTCAGCAACCCTGTCAGCGGGTCGGTCATGGTCTCGGCCTTGAGCTCGATCTGCGCCTGCAGATGATGGAGGGAGAGCGTCAATGCTCCGAGCCCGGTCATGCAGGCCACCGCCACGACGGAATTCAATCGTTCGGCCCAATTGTCGGGCGCAATCGCGAGCGTCCATTGCCCCTTGGTCAGCAGAACCACGCCGCAAAGCGCAAACGACATCGCGCAGGTGCCGCTCAGAAACGAAACCACCAGCAGGATGCGGCGATCGTGACTGCCGTTGATCCAGAACATGGCGCCGATCGCCGACAGCAGCGCCGTCACCGTGGTGTAGGTGATGATGAAGCCAACGCCGTCAAAGCCAAGGAAAGTGACAGCGGCACAGATAGTCATGGCGGCAAGCGCCGGTGCAACGGCGCGCCTGTAGCCGGGCACGCCGAGATATTGCATGGCCGACAAGCAGAGGATCAGGAACCCCAGGCTGAGCAGCGCAAGCACGATCTGGCAAAGCAGCGGATCGGGGTCCTTGGTGTACCGCCAGAACAGGATCACATGCGCGACGAGCACCAGAATTCCGCACGCCACCGTCAGCACGAAACCTGCCTTGGGTGCGGTGAACCAGATCGCAAACATGGTGACGCTGAGGCATATGCCCGACAGCGCGGCTGCGAGCAGGAGCGAACTGAAGTCCAGCATATCGGGCAAGGGCCTCTCGAGCGTCGGCGGTTGCGCTGCATTCTAGGTCAGCGGCTGCCCCCAGATACGGATTTTCAGGCGATCCATCGATGCAACCTGCAGATAGGGTTTACAAAGCGTCGATGGCACGTGTCCCGAAACCGGACCATTGGACGCGAGATCAACCCTTGTTCAGGAGAGCGAGGTTGGCGTTGACGACGGTGGGATCGGCCATGCCGGCCTTCGCTTCGAGCAGCAGCGCCTTGGCCTTCTTGCGATTGCCGCGCAGCAGTTGCGAATAACCCATATTGTTGACGATCTGCGGCCTGCGACCGGCGACTTTCAGAAGCTGGCCGTAGGCACGGTCGGCGAAGTCGAAGCGGCCGAGTTCATCATAGGAAGCCGCGAGCCCCATCCAGGCCTCCGCATTGTCGGCCTTCAACTCGACGGCCTTGCGGAAGTGCTTTTCGGCGAGGCCGTAATTGGCGTCGCGAAACTGCGCCTTGCCTTGCGCCAGATCGGAGGTTTCGGTGTCTTTAGCCGCCGGTTGGATGGCGGTGGTCTTGGTGGTGTCGACGCCACTCGTCGAACAGCCAGACATCATCAAGACGGCCGCCATCGTGGCCATTGCCGGGAAATTATTGTGACGCATGCCCCTGCCTCATCGCCCGATTTGCCGGGTCGTTCTTCAGGAAACACAATATATCAGCGGCGATTAAACTTCGGTGCCGAAACGCCGCCAAAATTCGGCTTCGGGCACACCAGCCATTAACCACCAGGCCGCGGTGCTTCAGTCGCAGCCAGCGGCGTCCTCACGGCTCCAGGGCTTTGAGCCCCGCAGGAGCCGTATACCGGCTGCCGTCATAGCGCAGCCGGTAGGTTTGGCTCACGGACTTGCCGGGATGGGACTGGCACTCGCCATCCTTGTCGGGCAACGGATTGTCGGTATCCATTCGCTCGACCACCGTTATGTCGTGGTAGCCATGATGTTTGGCCGGGCTCATCGCCAGGCTAACCCGACTGGTATGGAAGGATCCGGCGCAATTGGTATCACCCTCGCCGCCATTGCCGGCCACGACCAGGCCATCGAGCACCATCCTCAGGGAATCGCCATCGACGGCATAGAGCCGCAGGTCGGTTTCACTGAACGGATTAGGCAGCGAATTGTTTGCCATTTCGATGCGCAGGCCAAAGGCAGTAACATCGGGCGCCAGCGCATAGCGGCCGGTATCAAGCTCCACCTGGCGGATGGCGATGGCATCATCATTCATCAGCCCGGGCTGGAGCAGGCGCTGGCGCACCTGCCGGCTCTTCCTGTCGACAATCAAAAGCTCGATATCGCCGGCATGCGCGTAGTCGCTGGGTTGGGACCCGTCCATCAGCGGCACTGCGACCAACAGCAGGTCGTCATGGGCGGGCCAGATCTTGCAAGCCAGCCCTGGCGGATCGCCATACGCGAATGTCAGGGCAATGCTGGTGTGGGGTTCGAGCGTGAACGAGGTGCCGTCGGCGCTCTTTCGAGCTTTGGGATAGGCCTGCTGCACCAAGGCGGCGGCATCGCCGCAATCGCCGGCCACGGCCCAGGCGGGCGACAGGCTGGCCGCGGCAAGGCCAAGGAAGAGGGTGCGCAGCAGCATGGACTTTCTCACCTGCAAAGCCGGGTTCGGTCAGAACAATGGTTTGTCAGCCCCTTGCTAGGGCTTTTGTGGAGCGCTCGCTAGTGCGCCGTCATTTTGACGATGACTGGAATGGCCGCGATCATCAGCACCACCGGCAGGATGCACACAACCACGGGCACCGACATCTTGGCAGGCAGAGCGTGCGCCTTTTCCTCGGCCAACGACATACGCTTATGGCGCATGTCGTCGGAGAAGACGCGCAGCGCCCCCGACAGGCTGGTGCCGAGTTCCTTGGACTGCTGCAGCAGCGTGGCGAAGGAACGCACCTCGTCCAGGCTGAGGCGATCGGCGAGCGCCTTCAGCGCATCGTCGAGGCTGCGCCCGGCCCTCAGCTCCAGCGACACCAGCTGCAGGTTCTGGCTGAGCGCGGGATAAGTCTTGGCGAGTTCCTTGGAGACGCGCTCTATGCCTGCCTCCATGCTCATGCCGGCATCCGAGCAGACAATCATCAGGTCCATGAAATCGGGAAACCCGTTGCGGTACTCACGCCTGCGTTCCCGCACTTTCTGGCTCAGCATCAGGCCGGGCAGGAAATAACCGGCCGCGCCCGACAGGATGACGAATGTCCAGCGGCTGGCCATCGTTGCGTCCGGACTGGCCATCCAGCGGTTGAGCACAAACACACCGATTGCCGTGCCGATCATCGCGGTGAACCGGATCAGGAAGAACGTACCGACAGCGCGCGGCTCCATGTAGCCCGCCTGGATAAGCTTCATGCGCAGCCGCGCGACATTTTCCGGATCGCTCCTGGCGTAGAATTCCTGCGCCCGCTTCACCGCCTTCTCGCGCACGATGCCGGTATTCTTCTTTTGCACCGGCTCCGGTTTGGCGGCCACGGGACCGTTGTCGACCCTGAGCCGGCGCATGACCTCGTTGCGATCGCCCTTCGCCATGACAACAGGCCAGGCAACAGCGGCAGCACCCACCGCCAGCAGCAGTATGGCCACCGGCATCAATGAGGTCGGCGCAAGCGAGGCGAGGAATTCGATGAAGCCCTGCATGTCAGAACTTGAAATTCGACATCTTGAACATCATCAGATTGCCCAGCATCAGCCAGGTGATCGACGCGCCAAGCAGATACCAGGTCTTCGGCTCGCCCCAGACGTCGCTGTAGAAGCCCGGCATCAGTGCCATGATGGCGGCAAACAGCAACGCCGGCACGGCCGTCAGAATGTAGGCCGACATCCGGCCTTCTGTCGCAATGGCGCGCACCTTGCGGCGCAGCTTGCCACGCTCGCGAATCGTCGTCGCCAGGCCGTCGAGGATCTCGCGCAGATTGCCGCCCGAACTGGTCTGGATCGAGACGGCGGTGACGAACAACGGCAGATCCTCCTGGCCGACCCGGTCGAACAGCGAGTTCAACGCCGAAACCAGATCGGATCCGTAGGTCACTTCGTCGGCGATGACGCCGAACTCGCTGCCGATCGGGTCGGGCATCTCGCGCGCCACCATGGCGATCGCCACCGGCACCGGGTGGCCGGCCTTCAGGCCACGCGTGATCAGTTCCAGCGCCTCCGGCAACTGCATGCCGAACCGCTTCAGCCGGCGCTTGCGCTTGAAACGCAGCGTCAGCACCGGCAATAGCGGCATGAGCACCACGAACAGGACGAACCCCATCAGCGGCGGCAAGCCGTACCAGATGGCGACCAGGGCCATCGCCATCGCCACGCCGCAGGTGATCATCAGGAATTTCGACAGCGGCATGATCATGCCCGACTGGGTTCGCAGCGCGCGAAACCGGTCCGCCGAAAACAGCGGCGTGCCCGCGTCAAGGCCGCGCTCCTTGCGCAGTTGGACGAGCACCTGCTCCTGGCTGATCTTGTTTTCCTGCAGCCTCATGCGCCGGTTGATGGCGGTGCGCTTGTCGCTGCGGCCGGCATAAAGCAGGTAACAGGCCTCGGCGATCAGGATGCCGGTCAGCGCGGCCGCGGCATAGACGACATAGATCGCGCTCATTCCATCGAACACTTGGCTACTCCTGCGGCCGGCCGGGTTCGAAATATCGTCCGGGAAACTCGATGCCCATGGCGCGCAGGTCCTCGAGGAAGCGCGGCCGGATGCCGGTCGCCTCGTAGTGGCCCAGAATCTTGCCGTCGGCCTCCATGCCGGTGCGCACGAAGCGGAAGATCTCCTGCATCTGGATGACATCGCCTTCCATGCCGGTCACCTCGGCGACACTGGTCACCTTGCGCTTGCCGTCGGACAGGCGCGTCAGTTGGACGATCAGGTCGAGCGCGCTGGCGATCTGGCTGCGGATCGACTGCACCGTCATCGGCATGCCGGTCATGCCAAGCATCTGCTCGAGCCGCGAAATGGCGTCGCGCGGCGTGTTGGCATGGATGGTCGCCATCGACCCTTCGTGGCCGGTGTTCATTGCCTGCAGCATGTCGAAAGCCTCCTCGCCGCGGCATTCGCCGAGGATGACGCGGTCGGGGCGCATGCGCAGTGCGTTCTTGACCAGGTCGCGCTGCTTCAGCTCGCCATGGCCTTCGATGTTGGCCGGACGTGTTTCCATGCGCGCGACATGCGGCTGCTGCAGCTGGAGCTCGGCCGCGTCCTCGATGGTGATCAGCCGCTCGTCTTCCGGAATGAAGGCCGACAGTGCATTGAGCATGGTCGTCTTGCCGGTGCCGGTGCCGCCCGAAATGATCGTCGTCTTGCGGGCATGCACGGCCGCCGCCAGCACTTCGGCCATGTTCTGGGTGATGGCGCCGAATTCGACCAGTTTATGCAGGCCGAGCTTGTTCTTGGAGAATTTGCGGATCGACACCAGCGGGCCGTCGACCGCAACCGGGCGGATGGCCGCGTTGAAGCGCGAGCCGTCCAGCATGCGGGCATCGACCATCGGCTGCGATTCGTCGACGCGGCGACCGACCGCGGCGACGATCTTGTTGACGATGCGCAGGAGATGCGCCTCGTCCTTGAACGGAATGTGGACCGGCTGCAGCTTGCCTTTCTTTTCGACAAAGCAGTTCATGTGGCCGTTGATCAGGATATCGTTGATGTCGGGATCCTTGAGCAGCGGCTCGAGCGGACCGAGGCCGACCATCTCGTCGACGATGTCGTCGACCAGCGCATCAAGCTCGACGGTGTTGATCGCCATCCGCTCCTGCTTGGTCTTTTCCGAAACGAAGTCATGCACTTGCCGGCGCATCTCATCCTTCGGCAAACGCTCCAGCGCGACAAGATTGATCTCTTCGAGCAGCAGCCGGTGGATACGCACGCGCGCATCGAGCACCTTGTTGGCATTCTTTGCCAGCGCTGCTTCCGGCTTTGCCGGCAAAGCCTTTCGGCTGGTTGGTATGACGACGGCATGATGGGCGACCGGCGTCGTCTCATGCGCGCGCTGCGGACGCGCATCGCGGTTCTGCAGGGTGGAGAAGCGGCTGGTCATCCGGCTTTCCTCTTCAGCAATCCACGGCCCATGCCAAACAGCGAGCGCGATTTCGCCCGGGTCGGGACCGCTTCTTCCGGCAGGATGATCTTCTTCAGATCGTTGACGACATTGGCGTTGGGATCGATCTCGTGCAGCGGTACGCCGCGATCGACTGCTTCGCGCACCAGCCGGTAGTTGTTGGCGATGCCGCCGACGAAATGCTCGCCAAGGATTTCCTGGACGTCCGCCTGCTTGATGCCGTTATCGAACATCTTCTGTTCGAAACGGTTGACGATGACGTTCGGCTTCACTTCCTTGCCGGCCGTCTCGTAGACCGCCTGGATCAGCCGCTGGGTGTGGCGCAGGCACGGCACCGTCATTTCCGCGACGATGTAGAGCTTGTTGGAACCGAGCAGCACGGTCTCCGTCCATGGAAACCAGGTGCGGGGCATGTCGATGACGACATTGTCGAAATAGGCCGAAACGAGATCCAGCATGCGCACCACGACATCGGTCTTGAACGAGCGCATCTCGGCTGGATGCGCCGGTGCCGCCAGCACGCAAAGCCCGCTGGCATGCTTGGACAGCATCACGTCGAGCAGTTGGCGGTCGAGACGCTCGGGCTGGTTCTCGATCTCGGTGATGTCGAAACGCGGTTCGAGGTCGAGATATTCGGCACAGGCGCCCTGCTGGAAGTTGAGATCGACGACGCAGGTCGAGGCTCCGCGCGTCACCGAGTGATGCAGCTGGAAGGCGGTCTGCAGCGCCAGCGTCGTGGTGCCGACGCCGCCCGCCGCAGGCATGAAGGTATAGATTTGCGACTCGGTGTTTTCCTCGCGCCCGGGCCCTTGCAGCGCCCGTACCACGGAGCGCACCAGATCGGCCGTGGTGATCGGCTTGACCAGGAAATCCGCGACCTTGAGCTGCACGAGAATACGCACCGCGGCCGCGTTGAACTCCTGGGTGACGACGACGACCGGAACCTTGTCCTCCAGCCGACGCATGATGCGCTGCAGCGACTCGACCTCCTCCAGCCTTGCCGCATCCATGTCGACGATGATGGCGCCGAAGTCGGCTTCCTGGATCTCACCGCGCAACTCGGTAACGTTCTTCTCCACCGTCGAGAGCTGTATGATCTCGGAGGCGGAAAATGCGGTGCGCGTGTCCTGCGCAAACGTCCTGTCGGTCGATACGAGCAGGATCTTCCTGGTCTTGATGCCGTTTGCCATTCTGTCAGCCTGTCAGGTCGCCCGTTGACCAGTTGCCCGTTGAATCAGTTGCCTGTGGTCGACTGCGACGCCTTGGCACCGGCCGCCTGATCGGGTGTGACAGCCGCGGCACTGCCTCGTTGGGCCGGCACCAGGAGCCTGGTGTTCTGGACCCCGTATTTCCAGGGATCGACCATCTGCATGACGGTGTTGGCGGCCTGCGCATTGCCGGCGCCGGCCGTTGGCCCTTCGCTGCGCACATAGTCGTCGCTGGTGCAGCCAGCGGCAAAGCCGGCCAGCAGCAAGGCGACGCTCGATCCAAAGACCAGACGCATGGCTTCAATCCTTCGGCAGGTCGAGGAAATGCCCAGCCGAAGCGGCCGCTGCAGGTTGAGTGACGCGGCCGTCTGCCAGCGCCACGGTGCGACCGGCATCGGAATCCTTCACTTCCTCGGTGTTGTTGAGAAAATAGTCGGCATTGCTGGCCGGCTGCGTGCCATCTGTCGGCTCGACGAGCTTCTTCGACGGATCGACCGGCTTGACCAGATAGGGCGTTACGATGATGACGAGGTCGGTCTCGCGCCGCTGATAGGATTTGGACGAGAACAGAGCCCCAAGCACCGGCATCTTGCCGAGGCCCGGAATGCGCGACGTGGTGATGTCGTTTTGCGACTGCAGCAGTCCAGCGATCATGAAGCTCTGGCCGTTCTTCAGGTCGACTGACGTCCTGGCACGGCGCACGATGAAGCCAGGAACCGAGATCGTCCCGATATTGTAGGAGGCCGACGCATCGATCGAGGAGACTTCCGGCGCGATATCAAGGCTGACCAGCCCGTCTTTCAGAACCGTCGGCGTGAAATCCAGGCTGACGCCGTATTTCTTGTAGCTGACCGAGATCTTGCCGTTGTCCTCCGAGACCGGGATCGGGAACTCGCCGCCGGCGAGGAAGCTCGCCGTCTGACCGGACCGGGCGATCAGGTTCGGCTCGGCCAGTCGCCGCGCCAAGCCGCGCTCCTCCAGCGCCTTGATGGCAATATCGATCGATACGCCGTTCGATAGGAGACGACCGATGATCTCGCCAGTACCGGCCGCCGGCACTGTGCCCGGATCGATCGAGACGTCGCGGCCGCCAAGGCCATAGGCGAAATTGGCGGCGTATTTGGCACCCAGATCCTGGCCCGCCTGGCGGTTGATCTCGACAAAGCGGACGTTGAGCTGGACCTGCTGCGAAGATGAGATGTTGACCGAGTTGATCACCTCCTCGGCACCGGAAAAGCGCGTCGCGATCTTGTTTGCCTTTTCGGCGG
>NZ_RZPI01000199.1:0-8262 GCF_003998715.1 Mesorhizobium sp. M7A.F.Ca.CA.002.15.2.1 | reverse complement strand
GATCGGCGCCCGACAGTGTGAATTCGTCGGTGTGGCAAATGCCTGTCGCCTTGATCTCGACCAGCACTTCGCCCTCGCGCGGGCCCTCGAGGTCGACCTCCATGATCTCCAGCGGCTTTCCGGCGGCGACAGCGACAGCGGCGCGGGTTTTCATTCTTTTTCTCTCCCAAATCTCTATTTTGCCGGGCCAGAACGCGGCGCTTATGATCAGACTATGCGGCGATCTTGCCGGGGCCGGCGGGAAACACACCCGACATGACGGTGAAGCCCTTGATGCGCTTGACACGGTCGCACCAGCGCCGAATAGCCGGATAGTCCTGGCGCGGAACACCGCCTTCCTCCGACAGGATGATGTAAGGAAAACAGGCGATGTCGGCGATGGTCGGGTGACTGGCCGAACAGATCCAGTTGCGGCCCTGCTGTTCGCCGAACCACAGATGCTCGTCGAGGATACGGAAAAGGCGATGCGCGCCGGCACGCGCGGCGTCGATATCGAAGTCATAAAACAGCGCATCGTGCAGGCGGGCGGCCGACGCCGTCGAAGTGATACCGTCTGCAAAGGCCAGCCACTGGCTGATCTCGCCCAGCAGAGCGGGATTGTCCCGCGGATACCAGGTGCCCGACGGATCGTATTTCGAGGCGAGATAGACAAGGATCGCTTGGGCATCGCGCAAGATCAGCTCTTCATCCTCGATGACCGGCAGCTGGCCAAGCGGATTGAGTTTCAGGAACCATTCCGACTTGTGTTCGCGGCCGGGGTAGAAGTCGACCGGCACGGTCTTGTAGTCGATGCCGAGAAAACTCATCAGCAGCCGCAGCTTGTAGCAATTGCCCGACAGTTCGTAGTCGTAAAGCGTGATCATCGGCGGCTCCTAAAGCAATTCCAGGAAAAGTGTGTAACGGTTTTCCGTCCGGAATTGCGTAAAACAAACAGTTAGATGTCCAGCACGAGGCGTGCCGATTTGGCGCGCGAAACGCAGGTCATGATCTTGGTTCCGGCCTTCCTCTCGGCATCGTTGAGGTAGACGTCCTGATGGTCCGGTTCGCCCTCGATCACCGTCGCCACGCAAGTGCCGCAGGCGCCTTGCTCGCAAGACGACGGAACATCGATGCCGCTTTCGCGCATGACCTGCATGATCGTCTTGCCCGCCGGCACCTGAAGCGTGACGCAGGAGCGCGCCAGCGCGACCTCGAAGCTCGAACTGTCGTCGATCTTGTTGGTGTTCTTGAAGTACTCGAAATGGACGGCGCTATCCGGCCAGCCCTGCTCGGCCGCGATCTTGCGCGCGGCTTCCAGCATCGGTCCCGGGCCGCAGATGTAGAGATGCATGCCATTGCGATAACCGGCGAGGAGTTGTCGAAGCTCGGCGCCGGTCGCGTCGGGCGAGAGGCCGAGATGCGGCTTCAGCGCATCGCCGAGATGCTTCAGCCGATCGGCAAAGGCGAGGTGTTCCTCGCCTTGCGCGAAATAATGCAGCTCGTGCGCAAGCTCCTGGTTCTTCAGCGCCTGCGCCATGGCGAGCAGCGGCGTGATGCCGATGCCGCCGGCGACGAACAGCGTCTTGATCGCATCGCGGCGCAGCGGGAAGTTGTTGCGTGGCTCGGAAATCGCCAGCACGTCGCCCTCTCGCACCGTCTCATGCATGCATTTCGAGCCACCCTTGGAGTCCCGTTCCAGCTTGACGCCGATGGTGAAGCTGTCGGTTTCACCAGGACCGTTGGTGATCGAATACTGCCTGATCTCGCCATTGGGCATGTGGACGTCGATATGAGCTCCAGGCTGGAACGTCGGCAGGATGCCCTTGATCGGACGAAGCTCGAAGCCTGCGATCCCGTCGGCGGTCTGCCATTTTCTGGCCACGCTGACACGCAGCGCAGCCTTGCGGCCATGCGTGGTCACCTCAGGCATTTCGGCGAGTTCGGCCGAGACCCGTTCGTAGACCGGCTCGAGCGGCGCCGGCGCCGGCGCGTTCGCCACGTCGCGCTCGACCTCGTCGCGCAGCTTGGAAAGCCGCTCATTGTGGTGACGCAGAATGGCAATGCGCGCGGCGCCCTCGGCCTCCTGATCGAGCACGCCGCGGATCACCGAACGGTTGGAATCGACCGGCTGCACGAAGAAAACGCCCTGCGTCTCGGCGCCGCTGGCTCGCGAGCGAAGCGCCACAGCGAAATCCTGGGCGGCTTCGACGAGAATGTCGGCGCCCTCGCCGTCGATCGCTCCGTTGGGTTGAAAGCGATAGGCTCTCAGCCTCTCGACGACTTTGTCGGCCGGCGCGTTGACCGCGATGCCGCGCAAGGCGAGGAGCTTGTCTTCGGCGAGGCCGGCAATCTCAGGCACCTCCCCGCGCGGCTCTTCCGAGGACCAGACCAAGCCATAACGTTCGACCGCCGGAAAAGTGCGGTTGGTGATGGTGCGGGCGGGTGCATCGGCCGGATGAGCCGGGATATAGGTGCAGCCAGCGGTGCGGTTCGAATAACGCCAGCCGTGATACTGGCATTTCAGTTCGCGCCCGTCATTGATGCCGATCGACAGCCTGACGCCGCGATGCAGGCAGCGGTTCTCCCAGATGTTGACGTAACCGTCATCGGCCCGCCACACGGCGAATTCCCGGCCCAGCAACTGGCCGTGGAAAACGTGGCGAAACGGCAAATCATGGGCAGCGGCGATCGGATGCCACCGGCTTCTGGCTTCTTCCAACATCAATCGTCTCCAAAATGTCTGTCAGGCTGCAGCCGGGATGACCCCGTAGGTCACGCCCTTCTGGCTGAGCCAGCGCCGGTAGGCGATGGCCGACTTGTCAGCGCGGATCGGCGTCTCGGCGCGCGGATCGAGCGGCAGGCGCTTCGGCACCTGGTTTTCCAGGATCGGCTTGTCCTGGCCGAAGATCGTCTGCTGGAAACGCTTGATCACCTTGTCTTCATTGTCTTCGTCGAGCACGCAAAGCAGCATGTGGGCGCGCACATGCTCCTGGTCGACCGGCTGCAGGAAGACGGCGATGACATCGCGCCGGGTCTCGTCGACCGGGCTCGATTTATAGAGCACCGAGCAATAGGGATGCGGCACGCGATAGACGTAGTCGACGTCGGCGCCGCCATCGGACGCCGTCGACGCCATCGGCTGGAAGAAGCGGCAGCGCGTGGCCAGGATCTCGTCGCGATCGACGGAGATCTCGACGTCGTATTCCTTGACTTCGGTATGCGGCTCGACGCCGAGTATGTCGGTATGCACATAGGGGAAGTGGCCCATGTCGAGAAAGTTCTCGATGGCGCGTGGCGCCGAGACGTTGACGCCGAACGTTGCCGCATTGAGCTTGCGGCGGTCCGGCTCTTGATATTCGGGGATCGGGAACAGCTCGGCCGGCGGCGACCCGAGCGAAGTCCAGACATAGCCATAGGCGCTTATTGCAGGCAGCCTGTCGGCGGGTGGAATATGGTCAGCCCTTTGCACATCGGGACGCGAGCGCCAGACGACGGGCTCGCCATCCGCGTCCACCGCAAAGCTGAGGCGCTCCTCGAGCAGAACGGTCTCCTGGACGGCGCCGGGAGCAGCTTCCGCGATGGCGCCCACGGGATGCCAGAGATTGAGGATCACGGGATCAGCGCATTTCGTCATCATGTTATCCCTTCAAATACCCTCGGACGTCATCAGATCTGTGCCGGTATCGCACCATAGGTGACCGCCCTGTCACGCAGCCAGCGCCGATAGGAAACCGAGACGGCATCGGCGCGGATCGGCGTCTCGGCGCGCGGATCGAGCGGCAGGCGCTTGGGGACCTGGTTTTCCAGGATCGGCTTGTCCTGCGCGAAGATCAATTGCATGAAACTGCGCACCGTCGCCGCATCCATGCCCTCCTTGAGGTAGCAGAGATAGGGATGCGCGACGCAGTTCTCCTCGTCGACCGGCTGCACGAACAGCGTGATGACATCCAGCCTCCCCTTCTGGATCGGATTGCTCTTGTAGAGCGCCACCGTATAGGGCCGGATCACCTTGTAGATGTACTCGACGACGAACCCTTCCTTCGCGGTCGGCGACGCGATGGGCTGGTAGAATTTGCATTCGGTCGCCAGCACCTCGTCCTGGGGCGTGATTTCCACCTTGTAAGGCACGACCTCGGTATGCGGCTCCTCGCCGAGCCAGCCTGTGTGGATGAAGGGGAAATGCCCCATGTCGAGAAAATTCTCGACGGCGCGAAGGCCCGACACCTTGACCGCGATCGAGCCGCCGCTGACCAGATGTCGATCCGCCTCGTTGGCCTCGGGGATGTAGATGATGTCGCGCCAGGGTTTGTCCAGACAGGTCCAGACGAAGCCATAGCGCTCGGCGCTCTTCAACACGTCGCCGGTATCGTTGCGAACGACTTCGATCTTGTTTGAATGTTTTCGAACGACGAGATCGACCCCAAGCAGACGGGTCGAAAAGGGCACATCCTGGCTGAGCGATTCCTGGTCAGCGACGATATGCCAGTCGTTCAGAAGCTCGCGGTCGACGCAACGGGTTGCCATCGGCATCCCTCCCAACTCGGCTAGCCCTTCACCACGAACCTAGCCTGACGTTTCGCAATGACGAAATCACAAGATTGGATACCAATCAATGATTTTTTGTCAGCCAAAATCATTTTTTGTGTTGACAGACTATGATGATTGAATTCCGATATGGAAAACCTGAACCTGGGATATGGCACATCCCGAAGCGTCATGTCTTCATCATGGAAAGCCTGCTGATCATGTCGTCGCAAAGGCGGAGAACCGTGCCTTGAGCAGCCGCTCCCAGACGATCGCGGACACGCTGACCCGCGCCATCATCGACCATCGGCTGGTGCCCGGCTGCAAGCTCGGCGAGCGCGAGCTTGCCGAGATATTCGATGTCAGCCGCATCGTGGTGCGTCAGGCCCTGATACGGCTCGCCGATGACGGGCTGGCGCAGATCGAGCGCAACCGCGGCGCCTTCGTCGCCAGGCCAAGCATGCAGGAGGCAATGGAGATTTACGACGCGCTGACCCTTGTCGAACAGGGGGTGGCGGCCCAGCTCAGCGATCGCCTTGGCCCCGCCGGATGGGCCGAGCTGCGCCAGCATGTCGAACGCCAGCGCCAGGCAGTCGCCGCCGGCAACGATGCGCTGGCCGACGTGCTCGGCCAGGAATTCCACACGGTGTTCGTGCGCCTTAGCCGCAACAAGGTGATGCAGGAAATCCATGCCCAGCTGGTGCGCCGCACGACGCTGCTGCGCTCGCTCATTTCAGCCGATTTCGACTATTGCAATCTGCTCGACGATCATTCGAGGGTCGTCGACCTCCTGGAAAAGGGCCGCCTGAAACAGGCCATGGACCTGATCGACACGCATCACCGCACCGTGGTGCGCGGCTATATCATGGATCGCGACGTGTTTCCGGAGATGACGCCTGCCGAAGCGCTCGCACCCTATCTCGACGGCAAGGCCGACGGAGCGACGATATCGGCTGGATTGAGGCAGGCAAAACCATCCGGGAATGGCGACGGCGCGGTGCACGCGCACGTCCATCTCCCTAACAAAGACCGGGCATCGACAAGCCGGGCATCAACCAAAAAAACCAACAGAGGGTTACCGACATGAACGACCTGACAAGACGCGGATTCCTGAAATACAGCGGTGCGCTGGGTGCTGCGCTCGGTGCCGGAGGGCTGAGCACGGTCGCCAAGGCTCAAGAGGTGCTCAAGATCGGCGTCGTCTACGTCTCGCCGATCGCCGAAATCGGCTGGACCAAGCAGCACAGCCTTGGCGTCGAGGCGATCAAAGCCGCGTTCGGCGACAAGGCCGAACTCACCGTCATCGACAACATCTTCATGCCGCAGGATGCGGAGCGCATTTTCCGCGAGCTGGCCAGCGCCGGCAACAAACTGATCTTCGGCACCAGCTTTTCGCACGGAACGCCCATGCAGAAAGTGGCGCCGCGGTTCCCCAAGGTGGCTTTCGAACATTGCTCCGGCATCGTCCACCTTGCCAATCTGGGTACCTTTGAAGCCAAATATTACGAGGGCACTTTCGTCGCCGGCGCGGCCGGCGGCTACATGTCGAAATCGGGCAAGATTGGTTTCATCGGCGGCTTTCCGATTCCGGATATCGTCGGCCCGGCCAACGCGCTGCTGCTCGGTGCGCAAAGCGTCAATCCGAACGCCACCTGCAACGCCATCTTCCTCAATTCCTGGTTCGATCCGGGCAAGGAGAAGGAGGCCGCCAAGACGCTGCTTTCGCAAGGCTGCGACGTCATCTGCTCGATGACCGACACGGCGACGGGCGTCCAGGTCGCGGGTGAAGGCGGCGCCTGGTCGATCGGCTACGCCAGCGACATGGCCAAGTTCGCTTCGGGCAAACAGCTGACGTCCTTTGTCCTCGACTGGACCAGCGACTATGTCGGCGCCGCCAAGGCCGTCGCCGCCGGCACCTGGAAGCCGGAAGTGCGCTGGGATGGACTGGCAGCGGGCGTCGTGAAGATGGCGCCCTACAATGACGGCATACCGGCCGACACCAAGGCCAAGCTGAAGCAGCTCGAGGCCGACATCGGCAGCGGCAAGGTGCACCCCTATGGCGGCGAGTTGAAGGACCAGGCCGGCAACCTCAAGGTCGCTGCAGGCTCCGTCCTGGCCGATGACGATGTTCGCGGCATGAACTGGTTCGTCAAAGGCATGATCGGCAAGCTGAGCTGAACGCCATCAAAGAACCAGGGAGGCGCCGAGACCGACCTTCGGCGTCTCCCTGCCTGGTTCCCGTCCAACCTCGCTTCACGCCACGGCAGGACCCGCCATGCATCCGCGTCTAGAACTGCGCAACATCCGCAAACGCTATCCCGGCGTCGTCGCCAATGACGAGGTCTCGCTGTCTATCCAGCCCGGCGAAATCCACGCCGTGCTGGGCGAAAACGGCGCCGGCAAATCGACCCTGATGAAGATCATCTATGGCGCGGCGCAGGCCGATTCCGGCGAGATCTTCTGCGACGGCAATCCGATCGCGGCGCACAACCCGGCGACGTCGCGCGCGCTCGGCATCGAGATGGTCTACCAGCACTTCGCGCTGTTCGAATCCGTTTCAGTGGTCGAGAACATTGCGCTCTCGGCAAGCAGCGCCTTCGATCTGCCCTCGCTTGCCGCCAAGATCCGCGAGCTTTCGCTTCGCTACGGTATGCCGATCGATCCGCATCGCCAGGTGCATGACCTCTCTGTCGGCGAGCGGCAGCGCGTCGAGATCGTGCGCTGCCTGCTGCAGGCGCCCAAGCTTCTGATCCTCGACGAGCCGACTTCCGTGCTGACGCCACAGGCGGTGGTCAAGCTGTTCGAGACGCTTCGACAACTCGCCGCTGAAGGCTGCAGCATCGTCTACATCAGCCACAAGCTCGACGAGGTGCAGGAGCTCTGTGACACCGCAACCGTGCTGCGCAACGGCAAGGTCACCGGCACCGCTCGGCCGAAAGAGACGACCTCGCTCGAGCTCGCCCGCATGATGGTCGGCTCGAAGCTGCCGGAAATGCATGTCAGCCCGCCGACCCCGAGCGAGAAGCCAGTGCTCGAGGTCAACAACCTTTCGGTCAAGGCAAGAGACCATTTCGGCGTGGATCTGAAGGACGTCTCCTTCAACGTTCATGGCGGGGAAATCGTCGGCCTGGCGGGAGTGTCCGGAAACGGCCAGGCGGAGCTTATCGCCTTGCTCAGCGGCGAACGCACGCATCACAACAACGACGCGATCAGGATTTGCGGTACCGCTGCCGCTCGCCTTCGTGCCGACGAGCGCCGTAAGCTCGGTCTCGCCTTCGTTCCCGAGGAACGGCTGGGCCGTGGCGCGGGACCGTCGCATACGCTGTGGGAGAACGCGGTTCTGACCGCCCATCGCTTCGGCACCGTCCGCAACGGCCTGGTCGACCGGCGCAAAGCCAGCGCCTTCGCAGCTGGCATCATCGACAGGTTCAAGGTCAAGGCCAACGGTCCGGCTTCGACGGCGCAAAGCCTGTCGGGCGGCAATCTGCAGAAATTCATCGTCGGCCGTGAGATCGCGCTCGAGCCGAAGCTTCTGCTTGTCTCCCAGCCGACCTGGGGCGTCGATGTCGGCGCCAGCGCCTTCATCCGCCAGACCATCGTCGACCTCAGCCGCGCCGGCGCGGCGGTGCTCGTCGTCTCCGAAGAACTCGACGAGCTGTTCGAGATTTGTGACCGGCTTCTGGTGATCTGCCAGGGGCGCGTGTCACCGCCGCTGGTACGCAAGACGACCGACCGCGAAGAGGTCGGGCTGCTGATGAC
>NZ_RZPI01000198.1:0-8268 GCF_003998715.1 Mesorhizobium sp. M7A.F.Ca.CA.002.15.2.1 | reverse complement strand
GTATCTGTGCCGCTGCTTCTCTCGCTGAGGCGGGACGCAGGGTCACCGTCTTCGATCGCACAGGCATTTGCGAGGTGACGAGCTCGGGCAATGCCGCCGCCTTCGCCTTCTCCGACGTGCTGCCGCTGGCGCACAAGGGCATGATGCGGCAGCTGCCGAAATGGCTGGCCGATCCGCTCGGCCCGCTCAGCATCCCGCCCGCCTACCTGCCGACGCTTCTGCCCTGGCTGATCCGCTTCTGGCGCGCCGGTGCGCCGGGGAAATACGAGGCGAGCCTTGCCGCTCAAGCAGGCATGATGAAGCTTGCCGAGGCGGAGTGGATGGGCTTGCTCGATCGCTCCGGCACGCGGTCGATGCTGCGCGAGGATGGCTCGCTCGAGCTTTACGAAAGCGAAGCCGAATTTCAGGCCGGGCTGCCCGGCTGGGCGGCGCGTAAGCGTTTCGGCATCGGTTTCCGCCACGTCGAGGGCGAGGAACTGGCCGCCTTGCAGCCGGGCCTGTCGCCGCGCTTCATCAAAGGCACGTTCGTGCCGGGATGGAAGACGGTCGCCGACCCGAAACTGCTGGGCAAAGCGGTGTGGACCTATGCGCAGGCCAAGGGCGCTCGCTTTGAGCTGGTCCGGATCAGCCAAGTCGCGGCGGATCAGGATGGAGCGACGCTGACGTTGGCAGACGGCACGACCAGAGAGGCCCGGCACCTCGTCGTCGCCGCCGGCGCCTGGTCGCATCTGCTGGCTAAGCAACTCGGCGATCGCATTCCGCTGGAGACCGAGCGCGGCTACAACACCACCTTGCCCACGAGTGCCTTCGACGTGAAGCGGATGCTGATCTTCTCCGGCCATGGTTTCGTCGTCACGCCGCTCGAAACGGGTCTGCGCGTCGGCGGCGCCGTCGAACTCGGCGGCATCGAACGGCCGCCCAATTATGCCAGGTCGAAGGCGCTGCTGCAGAAGGCACAGAAATTCCTGCCGGGGCTCGATCCCTCGGGCGGGCGCGAATGGATGGGGTTCCGCCCCTCGCTGCCGGATTCAGTGCCCGTCATCGGCGGCGCGCCGGGAAAGCGGTCGGTGGTCTATGCCTTCGGCCATGGCCATCTCGGCCTGACCCAGGCGGCGGCCACCGGACGGTTGATCAGGGATCTTGTCCTGGGGCAGACTCCGCCGATCGATCTGGCCCCCTTCAGTCCGCAACGATTTTGATTTTTTCGGGTTTTTGATTTTCGAGGAGCGTCATGGCCAAGAAATCCTTCTTCTGCATAGACGGCCACACCTGCGGCAATCCTGTGCGGCTGGTCGCCGGCGGCGGCCCGCTGTTGCAGGGCGCGACGATGATGGAGCGGCGTGCGCATTTTCTGGCCGAATATGACTGGATCCGCACCGGGTTGATGTTCGAGCCGCGCGGCCACGACGTGATGTCCGGTTCGATTCTCTATCCGCCGACGCGCGAGGATTGCGACATCGCCATCCTGTTCATCGAAACCTCCGGCTGCCTGCCGATGTGCGGCCATGGCACGATCGGTACGGTGACGATGGCCATCGAGCACGGACTGATCAAACCAAAGACGCCGGGCGTGCTCAGGCTCGACACGCCGGCCGGGCTGGTCGTCGCCGAATACAAGCAGGTCGGCGACTATGTCGAGGAGGTGCGCATCACCAATGTGCCATCCTTCCTCCATGCCGAGGGGCTGACGGTCGAATGCCCTGGGCTCGGTGAAATCACCGTCGACGTCGCCTATGGCGGCAACTTCTACGCCATCGTCGAACCGCAGGAGAACTATCGCGACATGGCCGATCATTCGGCGGGCGACTTCATCGCCTGGAGCCCGGTGGTGCGGCAGCGGCTCAACGAGAAATATTCCTTCGTGCATCCGGAAAATCCTGGCATCAACCGGCTGTCGCACATGCTGTGGACCGGTGCGCCGACGGTGGATGGGGCGGATGCCCGCAATGCCGTGTTCTACGGCGACAAGGCGATCGACCGCTCGCCCTGCGGCACCGGCACCTCGGCGCGCATGGCGCAGCTTCATGCCAAGGGCAAACTCAAGGCCGGAGACAGCTTCGTGCATGAATCGATCATCGGTTCGCTGTTCAAGGGCAAGGTCGAAAAGGATGTCAGCGTGGCCGGCAAGCCGGCCATCATTCCCTCGATCGGCGGCTGGGCGCGCATGACCGGACTGAACACCATCTTCATCGACGACCGCGACCCGTTCGCGCACGGGTTTGTTGTCAAGTGATGGGAATCCTGACCTTGCGGAAAGCAACGACCTGAAAAATGGATCGTGCCAAAAACGCAAGGATTCCTTTCATCACCTAATTTTGACGGCGATTTCTTCGAAACGGGGCGCATGATGCGGTCGAATCGTCAAAGACATTGCGTTATGCCAATGGTAGGGTCCGCGATAGTCCAGGGGTCGGATGATGGAAAACGGGCAATCGGGCGGCGTGCTTCGAAAACACGCATGACGATTGAAAAATGACGTTGCAATCCGGGCTCGAAACTTTACGACTAGGGGAAATACGAAAAGGAATGCGTCTGCATGGGCGACATTCCAGGGGAGCCATGTACACATGCAGTACTTTGTCCAGCAGCTTATCAACGGGCTGACGCTGGGATCGATCTATGGGCTGATCGCGATCGGCTACACGATGGTCTACGGCATCATCGGTATGATCAATTTCGCCCATGGCGACATCTTCATGGTGGGTGCCTTCACGGCACTGATCGTCTTCCTCGCCCTTGGCGCGCTGTTCTATTCCGTGCCGGTTGTGCTGGCGCTGCTGATCATGATGATCGTGGCGATGCTGCTCACCAGCCTCTACAACTGGACGATCGAAAAGGTGGCCTACCGGCCGCTGCGCGGTTCGTTCCGACTGGCCCCGCTGATCACTGCCATCGGCATGTCGATCGCGCTGTCGAACTTCGTCCAGGTGACGCAGGGTCCCCGCAACAAGCCGATCCCGCCGATGGTCAGCCAGGTTTACAACATCAACGGCATCAGCGTGTCGCTGAAGCAGATCATCATCGTCGTCGTCACGGCGCTGCTGCTGGCGCTGTTCTGGTATCTGGTCAACAAGACCTCGCTTGGACGAGCGCAACGGGCCTGTGAGCAGGACCGCAAGATGGCGGCGCTGCTCGGCATCGATGTCGACCGTACCATCTCGATCACCTTCATCATGGGTGCGGCCCTTGCCGCGGTCGCCGGCACTTTGTTCCTGATGTATTACGGCGTCATTGCCTTCTCGGATGGTTTCACGCCGGGCGTGAAAGCCTTCACGGCGGCGGTGCTGGGCGGCATCGGTTCGCTGCCGGGCGCGGTGGTCGGCGGGTTGATGATCGGCTTCATCGAGAGCATGTGGTCGGCCTATTTCTCGATCGACTACAAGGATGTCGCGGCGTTCTCGATCCTGGCCATCGTGCTGATCTTCCTGCCTTCCGGCATATTGGGCCGGCCAGAAGTCGAAAAGGTCTGAGACTATGGCCGTCACCGTATCTCCGGAGCGCGACACCGTCGCCACCCCCATGCAGCGCGCATTGCGTGAGGCGCTCTATGCCGCTGCCATATCGTTTGGCCTGTTCGTGCTGTTCATCGGCCTGAAGACCGGCCAGAACATTTCCAATGAACTGGTCCTGACGACACGCTGGGGCCTGCTTGCCGCCGTGGTTATCGCCACGGCTGTCGGGCGCTTCCTCTATGTCGCCTATGGACAGCCCTTCCTGGCCAACCAGAAGATCACCGACGTCGCCACCGGCCTGCTGCCGGCCAGCGTGGCGTCACGCTTCTTCCAGTTGCCGGCCTTCATCGTGGCCTTGGTCGCGGCGGTGGTGTTGTTTGCGGTCAACAGCTCTCTCGTCGGATGGGTGGGAGCGGAGCCGGCGGGCTATCTGCAGTTCCTGCGCGCCTTGTCGGTCATCTATGTGCTGGCCTGCGTGATCTATTATTTCCGCGGCTTCATTCATGCCAACTTCACCAAACTCGGCATTGCCGCGCTGATCCTCTATCCGATCCTGGTGGTGGCGATCCTGTCGCTGATGTCCTGGTCGTTCGTCGGCGGACTGCAAGGCTCGCTGAAATGGGTCGACAATTTCGGCATCCAGATCCTGATCTATGTGATGCTGGCCTGGGGCCTGAACATCGTCGTTGGCCTCGCCGGCCTGCTCGACCTCGGTTATGTCGCCTTCTACGCGGTCGGCGCCTATGCCTATGCGCTGCTCGGCACGCAGTACGGCCTGTCGTTCTGGATCCTTTTGCCGGCCGCCGGCGCCATGGCCGCCTTCTGGGGCGTGCTGCTCGGTTTCCCGGTGCTGCGCCTGCGCGGCGATTACCTGGCGATCGTCACCTTGGCTTTCGGTGAGATCATCCGCCTGGTGCTGATCAACTGGCGGGAAGTCACCAACGGTTCAGCCGGTATTTCCGGCATCCCGAAGGTCACCTTCTTCGGCCTGATGACCTTCAACGTGTCGGACCCCAATTACGTCGCCAAGGTGCTGCATCTGGCGACATCGAGCGCCTACTACAAGATCTTCCTCTATTACCTGATCCTGGCGCTGGCGCTGCTGACAGCCTTCGTCACCATCCGGCTGCGGCGCATGCCGGTCGGCCGTGCCTGGGAAGCGTTGCGCGAGGACGAGATCGCCTGCCGCTCGCTCGGCATCAACACCACCACCACGAAGCTTACGGCCTTTGCCACGGGTGCGATGTTCGGCGGCTTCGCCGGCGCATTCTTCGCCGCACGGCAGGGCTTCGTCAGCCCGGAATCCTTCGTCTTCCTGGAATCGGCCATCATCCTGGCCATCGTGGTTCTCGGTGGCATGGGCTCGCTGGTCGGCATAGCGGTCGCCGCAATGGTGATGATCGGCGGCACCGAGGCGTTGCGCGAACTCGACTTCCTCAAGCAGGTCTTCGGACCGGACTTCACACCGGAACTCTACCGCATGCTGCTGTTCGGCATGGCCATGGTCATCGTCATGCTGTGGAAGCCGCGCGGCTTCGTCGGCAGTCGTGAACCAACCGCCTTCCTGAAGGAGCGAAAGGCCGTCTCAAGCTCCTTCACCAAGGAAGGACACGGCTGATGAATGCGAACCCTGTTCAGAAAGCCGCTTCGGGCATGAACGACGCTATCCTTCAGGTCGATCATCTGTCGATGAAGTTCGGTGGCCTGGTGGCCATCGGGGATCTGTCTTTCGCCGCCAAGCGCGGCGAGATCACCGCGCTGATCGGCCCCAACGGCGCCGGCAAGACCACGGTGTTCAATTGCATCACCGGCTTCTACAAGCCCTCGGAAGGCATGATCACGCTCAACCGGAACGATGGTTCGACCTTCCTGCTCGAGCGGCTGCCCAACCATGAAATCCCGGCGCGCGCCAAGGTGGCGCGCACCTTCCAGAACATCCGCCTGTTCTCCGGCATGACCCTGCTGGAGAACCTGCTGGTCGCCCAGCACAACAAACTGATGAAGGCATCGGGCTACACGGTGCTTGGCCTGTTCGGCTTCAGCGGCTATCGCAAGGCCTCGGCCGAATCGGTGGAGCTCGCCAAGCATTGGCTGGAAAAGGCCGATCTTGTCGACCGTGCCGACGACCCGGCCGGCGACCTGCCCTATGGCGCGCAGCGCCGTCTCGAGATCGCTCGCGCCATGTGCACGGGACCCGAGCTTCTGTGCCTCGACGAGCCGGCGGCCGGCCTCAATCCGAAGGAATCGGCGGCGCTCAACGAGCTGCTGATCGACATCAAGAACACATCCGGCGCCTCGATCCTGTTGATCGAGCACGACATGTCGGTGGTCATGCAGATCTCCGACCATGTCGTGGTGCTGGAGTATGGCCGCAAGATCTCCGACGGCAGTCCGCAGTCGGTGCGCACCGATCCGCGCGTCATCGCCGCCTATCTCGGCGTCGACGACGAGGAAGTCGAAGCGGTCCTTACCGAAGTCGGCGACGAAGATGTCATCGAACAGCTCGATACGGGGCCGGATGCCGCGCACGGTCCGGGAACATCGTCGTCCTATCTCGCCGGGCCGGTGACCGACACGGTCGGCCATAGTTCGGGCGAGCGGGTTACGGTGGCCAAGGGAGCGTCAAAGGCCGGTCAGGTCGACGCCAGGTCGCTCGCCGCGGCAAACAAGGCAGCCTCGCAGGCAGCCGTGCCGCCGGCGAAGGCAAAGCCTGCTCCGAAAGCGACGTCGAAGGCGGCAACCGGCACGGCGGCGAAGTCGACCGCATCCGCCAAGCCTGCGGCGAAGACTGGAGAGATCTCCAACCGGCTGGCTGCGCCTCGCGGCGGCAAGGCCGACAATTTGACCCGCATAAAGGGCATCGGTACGGTCAACGAGAAGAAGCTCAACGACCACGGCATCTTCCACTTCGACCAGATCGGCGCCTGGAAAAAGGCCGACGTCGAGGCCGCCGAAGCCTATCTTGCTTTTGACGGACGTATCGCGCGCGAGGAATGGGTCAAACAGGCTAGGCTGCTCGGCCAGGGCAGGGACACGGAATTTTCGCGCCGCGTGGATGCGGGCAAGGTGGCGACGAGCCATGCTTCCGCAAAGACTGCAAAGGCAGCCTCCGGAAAGACCGCGAGCAAGACCGCTGCCAAGCCCGTGGCGGGCAAGCGTGGAGGGGGCAAGTGATGGCCGCGACAACGCTGCTCGATATCAAGGGCGTGCAGACCTATTACGGCAACATCCGGGCGCTGAACGGCGTCGATGTCACCGTCAAGCAGGGTGAGATCGTGGCGCTGATCGGTGCCAATGGCGCCGGCAAGTCGACGCTGATGATGACTATTTTCGGTGCGCCGCGGGCTCGCGCCGGGACTATCACCTTTGCCGGCACCGACATAACCCAGATGCCGACGCACGAGATCGCGCGCATGCGCATTGCCCAATCGCCCGAGGGCCGGCGGATCTTTCCGCGCATGACGGTGATGGAAAACCTGCAGATGGGCGCCAGCCTCGACAACCTCAAGCACTATGACGAGGACGTCGAGAAGGTGTTCACGCTGTTCCCGCGTTTGAAGGAGCGCATCACCCAGCGCGGTGGCACGCTGTCGGGCGGTGAGCAGCAGATGCTGTCGATCGGACGCGCGCTGATGGCACGGCCGAAGCTGCTTTTGCTCGACGAGCCGTCGCTGGGTCTCGCGCCGCTGATCGTCAAACAGATCTTCGACGCCATCCGCGAACTGAACCGCACCCAGGGGCTGACCGTGTTCCTGGTCGAGCAGAACGCCTTCGGCGCGCTCAAGCTCGCCACGCGCGGCTACGTCATGGTCAACGGCAATGTGACGATGAGCGGCACCGGCAAGGAACTGCTCGCCAATCCGGAAGTGCGCGCCGCCTATCTCGAGGGCGGACACCACTGAGTTCGAAGCGGAATGCGTGCACCGCTATTCCGCTCCAGATTGTTTGTTTGTCGCATGATCTTTGTCCGGAAAGTCCGCAACTTTCGGGATCATGCTAAGGAGACTTCACCATGCAGGGCATTCTTTACGAGGAACCCTCGATCTGGCAGTTCTTCTTCGTCACCTGTCTGCTCGGCGGCTGGGCGGCGTGGATGACGGGCAAGGCCAGTGCCCAGACGTGGCGCAGCTTCATCCAGCTGTTCGCCTATGTGCTGGGCCTCGGCATCGCGATCCGCTTCATCCATCACGCGCTGTTCGGCGGCACCATGTTCTCGCTGCATTATTATGTCGTCGACACCATCGTGCTGATGATCCTCGGCTTCGTCGGCTATCAATACACGCGCACCAACCAGATGGTGACACAGTATAATTGGCTCTACGAAAGAGCTTCACTCTTGAGCTGGAAACCGAAAGGTTGACGTTCATCATTAACGCCGCCTCGAAATTGAATCGGCGTGACAAGTGCCTGAAAATCGGCAAACTATGCTTTCTGCGATAAGGGTGGGCATCGCATGAAAGCTTCATCCACGCCCACTCCGTTAATGGGAGCGTTTAAATGAAAAAGTCACTTTTGTCCGCCGTCGCCCTGACCGCGCTTGTCGCGTTCGGCGGCAGCGCGTGGGCTGACGTAATGATGGGCGTCGCGGGCCCGATCACCGGTCCGAACGCCGCCTTCGGCGCGCAGCTGCAGAAGGGGGCGGAAGCTGCTGTCGCCGACATCAATGCCAAGGGCGGCATCAACGGCGAGCAGATCAAGCTCGAAGTCGGCGACGACGTCTCCGATCCGAAGCAGGGTATCTCGGTCGCCAACAAGTTCGTCGGCGACGGCGTCAAGTTCGTGGTCGGCCACTTCAACTCCGGCGTCTCTATCCCGG
>NZ_RZPI01000197.1:0-8319 GCF_003998715.1 Mesorhizobium sp. M7A.F.Ca.CA.002.15.2.1 | reverse complement strand
ATGATCGATGAAGCTTTCCGGGGCTTCGGCCAGGTGACCGCCAAAGACGATCAGATCGGGATTGAGCAAATTGGTCGCCGTCGCTATGGCCGTCGTCAGATGCCGGAGCGCCGCGTTCCAGACGTCGGGATATTTCTCCACCGCGGCCAGCAGGCGCCTGGGATGAGGCGTGTCGATATGGGCGGCGCGGGCCAGCGCGCGTTCGGACAGGAATGTCTCCAGGCAGCCCACATTGCCGCAGGCGCAACGCTCGCCATCCTCGACCACCTGGACATGGCCGAGCTCGACGGCCCCGTAGCCGCCGGGACGGAACGGCATGCCGTTGATCACCAGGCCGGCGCCGAGGCCGGTGCGCAGATAGATGTAGAGCAGCGCGGTCGTGTCGCGCCCGATGCCGTAGCGCGATTCCGCCAGCGCCATCGCGCTGACATTGTGCTCGACCACCACCGGCATGCGCAGCGCCGTTTCGAGCTCGTCGGCGAACGGCACGTCCTTCCAGTCGTAATTGACCGACTGCAGGTTGCGGCGGCGCTTGGTGTCCACCGGTCCCGGCACGCCGAGCCCCAGGCCGATCAGGCGCGAACGGTCGACGCCGGTCTTCTTGATCAATTGCTCGACGATCCGCACCACCATGCCGATCACCGCGGCGGGTTCGCTGGTGGCGGTGTCGAAATGCTGCGAGGCCATGGCTTTCGAGGCGGCCCTGAGGTCGGTGATGGTCGCGTCGATCGTTCCCGCGCCAATGTGCACGCCAACCACGGACAGGGCGTCGGGCACCAGCGCGACGCCGATCGCCGGCCGGCCGACGGGTGCATCGCCGGCAGTGGCCTGGTTGAGCTCGACCACGGTGCCTTCCCGCAGGAGATGGGCCGTCAGATGGGTCAGGGCGGTGGGTGACAGCGAGGTGCGCCGCGCCAGTTCGGCGCGCGACTGCGGACCGTCGTCGCGCAGGATTCGCAGGATCGCTCCGTGGTGCGCGCCCATTCTTCCTCCCTATTATTTTCTAATGTTAATAAATTAATTAAGCCTGTCAAGCACGGCAAAGCGCGGCTTGCGACTGGCATCGATGCACCTGGCTTTCACCCTACCCTGCCGCTGGAGTAGGGGCATTGACGCGAAGGGAGATAGCGGGGAAGGCAAGGCCGTCATGAGTAGGTCGAAGATCAGCCAAGCGGAGACGGCCACCTATGCCGCTTGGCTCCCGCGCGCTAAGGGGCGGTGGCAGCCGAGCGCTTGAACAGGATGGTCACCCGCGTGCCCTCGCCGGCGCTCGACGTCACGTCGAACTCCGCCTTGGCATTCTCGGTCAGCGAGCGGGCGATCAGCGCGCCGAGTTTGCCGCGCTTGGGCCAGCTCTCGCCGTCCGGCAGGCCAATGCCGTCATCGGCGATCACGATGCGGCAGCCATCGCCGTCAACGATGCTGTGCAGCGTGATCGTGCCGCCGTCACGTCCCTGGAAGGCATGTTTGAGCGCATTGGTCAAAAGTTCGTTCACCACCAGCCCGGTCGGCATGGCGACATTGATCGACACCGGATAGGTGTCGACCTTCATGTCGAGGCGGATGCCCTCGACCGCATGCGAGTTCATGACCGCCGACGCGATCTGGCTGAGATAGACACCAAGATCGACCTCATCCTTGCCATCGTCCCCCGACAGCGTCTGGTAGAGGATCGCCAGCGCATCGACGCGCCCCGCCAGCCTCTCGAAACGCTTCTGGTCCGGTTCGGCCGCGTTGCGCGTCTCCATCCGGATCAGCGCGGTGATCATCTGCAGATTGTTCTTCACCCGGTGCTGCAGTTCGCGCAGCAGCGTGTCCTTCTCACGGATGCGCTCGTCGATCGATCGCGCATCTTCGGTTTCGCCATGGGCCGAAACGTCGACCAGCGCCACCAGCCGGAAGCAGGCCTTGCCATTGTCGTCCTCGATGACGTTGGAATAGACGTCGACGATAGTCGGTTGGCCTTCCTTCCGCTCCAGCCGGAACGTGCCGATGAAATCAGTGTCCTCGACCACGGCCTCGAACAGCGGCCGGTCCTTCTGCTTGTGCAGGCCGGTGCCGGAAAGCGCCGCCCAGTGTTGGCGAGCGAGCATCGCCGCCTTGAGGCCGGACAGTTTCTCGAATTCCGGATTGGCATAGACGACACGCTCCTTCGAACCCAGGTCCGAGACGGCAATGGCGATCGGCACCTGGTCGAGGAACTTCTTGAACTGTTCGCTTTCGAGCGCGCTGGCAAGGTCCGGCGTTTCGAGCAGCTGCCCGACCGCTTCGGCCTTCTGTGTATCGGATGTCATCTGCGGCGCCTGTGCTGTGTGGGCACCATCAATAACAGCGATGCGATCACCCCGCCATCGCCAAACATGGAGTCCGCATTTTCACGCCCCGCATCGGCGATGGCGGCGTGTCTGCCGAATTGACGCCGCTGCCTGAGAGTGCCTCAGGAGGCCGGCTTCGACGCCAGCCGTGGACCGGTCTTGACGTCGACGATCTCCGGCTTGGCGCTGTCGACCGCGCCATCCCAGCCGCCGCCGAGCGCCTTGTTGAGGGCGATGTAGTTGGTCGCCAGCAGGACGCGGCTTTGCAGCAGCGAGTCCTCGGCCGAATAGAGCGAGCGCTGGGCGTCGAGCACGTCGAGGAGGCTTGTCTCGCCGGCCTTGTAGAGCGTGCCTTCGAGACTTGCCGCCTCGCCATAGGACTTCGCGGACGAGGCGAGCTTGCCGATCCGGATGCGCTCCTGCGACAACAGCACCAGCGCGTTCTCGACATCCTCGAGCGCCGTCAGCACCGAAGACCGGTAAGCGATGAAATACTGATCGCGTTGCGCCTTGGCGACCTCGACGGCCGCCTGCAATTGGCCGGCATTGAACAGCGGCACACTCAGCGTCGGCCCGAACGACCAGCCGATCGACGAATTCTTGCCGAGATCGCCAAGCTTCAGCGCCGCCGTGCTGATGTCTCCCGTCAGGCTGACCGAGGGATAGCGGGCGGCTTCGGCCTGGCCGATCTTGGCGGTATATTGCGCATATTGGCGCTCCGCCATGCGCAAATCGGGCCGCGATAGCAGGAGGTCGGCGGGAATTCCGGTGGGCATCGGCAGGCGCGGTGCAGGAATGGGCGCGACCCGCTTCAGCCGCTCGTTGAGCGAGGCAGGCGGCCGGCCGGCCAACACCGCGAGACGATGCACGGCCTGCGCATAACTTGCCTCCAGCGTCGGAACGGCGGCTTCGGTGCTCGCTGCCTGACCCATTGCCTTGGCGACATCGGCGGCGGTCGCCGTGCCCGCCTGCGCCATGGTGCGGGTAAGTTCGGCGGTCTGTCTTTGCGACGCGGCCGAACGACGGGCGAGCGCGATGCGGGCCTGGTAGCCGCGCGCCTGGGTATAATAGGAAGCGACATCGCCGACCAGGGTGAGAAGCGTCGAGCGCAGTTCCTCCTGCGAGGCGTTCAGCCCGTAGTGCGCGGCCTCTACGCCCCTCCGGTTGGCGCCGAACAGGTCGAGCTCCCAGCTTGCATCGAAGCCGGCCTGGTACTCGCTGTAGGTGGCGTCAGAGCCTGATGTGGTCTCGGCCGACTTGTTGCGGGAGGCCGAGCCGGAGCCGTCGGCCGAAGGCAGCAATGTGCCGGCACTCTGGCGATAGCTGGCGCGCGCCTCGCGGATTTTTGCCTTGGCGGTGGCGACATCGAGATTGCCGGCAACCGCTTCCTCGACAAGCGTGTTCAGCTCGGGATCGCGTAGCCGCTGCCACCATTTTGACAGTCGTGCCGGCTGGGCAGGCTTTGTCGGCTTCTGGCCGCTCCAATTCGCCGGCATTGCCAGTATCGGTGTCTGATAATCCGGACCGACGACGCATCCCGCGAGCAGGACAGCGGTGAGCATAGGCGCAAGAAGCCGCCTCGCGGCCACCGAGCCACGTTCCAAACCTGTCATGTGAAGTTTTCCTTATTGCTGGGTGGCCGTCACCGGCGTCTCGCCCGTATCTGGTTTGGCCGCCCTGCCCTTGAAGATGCGCCGCACCGTGACGAACAATAGCGGCACCAGGAAGACGCCGATCACCGTCGCCGCGATCATGCCCCCCATCACGCCGATGCCGACCGAGTTCTGCGCGCCCGAGCCCGCACCGCTGGCGATCGCCAGCGGCAACACACCGAGGATAAAGGCCAGCGACGTCATCAGGATCGGCCGCAGCCGTTGTCGCGCCGCCTCCAGCGTCGCCTCGACCAGCCCCATCCCGGCGGCCTGCCGCTCGATGGCGAACTCGACGATGAGGATGGCGTTCTTGGCGGCGAGACCGATCGTGGTCAAAAGGCCGACCTTGAAATAAACGTCGTTGGACTGGCCGAACAGGCTGGCCGCCAGCAGCGCGCCGAAGATGCCGATCGGCACCGACAGCATGACCGCGAACGGGATCGACCAGCTCTCATAAAGTGCGGCCAGGCACAGGAACACGACCAGCGCCGAGATCGCATAGAGCGACAGCGCCTGGTTGCCGGAAAGCTTCTCCTGGTGCGACAGCCCGGTCCACTCGTGCGAATAGCCGGCGGGCAGTTGCGCGACGAGCTTGTCGATCTCGTCCATGGCGGCACCCGAGCTGACGCCCGTGGCCGCCGCGCCCTGGATCTCGACCGCCGCCGACCCATTGTAGCGCTCCAGCCTGGGCGAGCCGAATGTCCAGTGGCTGGAGGCAAAGGCCGAGAACGGCACCATGTCGCCGCTGGCGTTGCGGACCTGCCATTTGTCCAAATCTTCCGGCTGCATGCGGAAGTTCGGGTCCGACTGCAGATAGACCGGTTTCACCCGCCCGCGATCGATGAAGTCGTTGACGTAATCGCTGCCCCAGGCGGTCGAAAGCGTGTTGTTGATGTCGGCCAGGCTGACGCCAAGCGCGCTGGCCTTCTCCTGGTCGATGTCGACCGAGAATTGCGGCTGGTCTTCCTGGCCGTTGGGCCTTGTGTTGGCGAGCACCTTGCTCTGCCCGGCCAGGGCCAGAAGCTGGTTGCGCGTCTGGATCAGCGCGTCATGGCCGGCGCCGTTGACGTCCTGCAGGTAGAAGTCGAAGCCGTTGGTGTTGCCGAAGCCCTGGATGGCGGGAGGCGCGAGCGCGAAGACCTGCGCGTCCCTGATCTTCGAAAACGCGCCCATCGCACGGCCGGCGATGGCCTGCGCGGCGGAAGCCGGCGATTTGCGCAGGTCGAAATCCTTCAGCCGCACGAAAGCGATGCCGACATTCTGCCCTGCGCCGCCGAAGCCGAAGCCGGAGGCGGTGAACACCCCGTCGACGGCGTCCTTCTCCTGGTTGAGATAATGGTCGGTCACTTCTGCCAGCACGCGCTCCGTGCGATCCTGCGTCGCGCCGACGGGCAGCTGCACGCTGGTGATCAGGATGCCCTGGTCCTCTTCCGGCAGGAACGAGCTCGGCAGCCGGGCAAACATCCAGCCCACGGCAACGACGATGGCCAGGAACACGACGAGGAAGCGCCAGGATCGGTTGATGATGCCGTGCGAGCCGTCGCGGTAGGCAAGCGTGCCGCGATCGAAGACACGGTTGAACCAGCCGAACGGGCCGGTCTGCGTCGCATGGTCCTTGGGCGGCCGCAGGATGGTGGCGCAAAGTGCGGGCGTCAGCACAAGGGCGACCAGCACGGACAGCACCATCGCCGAGACGATGGTCACCGAGAATTGCCGGTAGATGATGCCGGTCGAGCCGCCGAAGAAAGCCATCGGCACGAACACGGCCGAAAGCACCGTGGCGATGCCGATCAGCGCGCCGGTGATTTCGTGCATCGACTTGCGCGTCGCCTCCTTCGGCGACAGGCCTTCCTCCTGCATCACGCGTTCGACATTCTCGACGACGACGATGGCGTCGTCGACCAAGAGGCCGATGGCCAGCACCATGGCGAACATGGTCAGTGTGTTGACGGAATAGCCGAACAGCGACAGCACGCCGAACGTGCCGAGCAGCACCACCGGCACGGCGATCGTCGGGATGATGGTGGCGCGCAAATTCTGCAGGAAGATGAACATCACCAGGAACACCAGCACGATTGCTTCGGCCAGCGTCTTGACCACCTCCTCGATCGACAGCCGCACGAAAGGCGAGGTGTCGTAGGGATAGACGACCTCGACCCCTTGCGGGAAGGTCGAGCTCAGCCGGGCGATCGTCGAACGCACCGCTTCGGCGGTGTTGATGGCGTTGGCGCCGGTCGCCAAATTGACGGCGACGCCGGCCGCCGGCTTGCCATTGTAATTGGCCTGCGTCGTATAGCTTTCGGCGCCGAGCTCGACGGTGGCGACATCGTTGAGGCGGACCAGAGAGCCATCGGTCTGGCTCTTCAGGATGATGTTGCGGAACTGTTCGGCGGTCTGCAGCCGGCTCTTGGCCGTCACCGTGGCATTGAGCTGCTGGCCCTTGCGCGCCGGCAGGCCGCCGAGCTGGCCGGCCGAAACCTGCGTGTTCTGTGCCTCGATGGCGGTCGCCACATCGCTCGGCATCAGGGCATATTTGGCGAGCTGGTCCGGATCGAGCCAGATGCGCATGGCATAGCCGGAGCCGAACAGCTGCGTCGAGCCGACGCCTTCGACGCGCTTCAGCGTGTCGTTGACGGTGGCGTCGACATAGTCGGCGAGATCGGTCGAGTTCATCTTGGCGTCGGTCGAGACGAAGCCGATGACCATCAGGAAGCCGGTCGAGGATTTGGAGACGGTGATGCCGTTGCTCTGCACCACCTGCGGCAGCTGCGACTGCACCAGCTGCAGCTTGTTTTGCGTCTGCACCTGGGCGGTATCGGGATCGGCCGCTGTGGTGAAGGTCAGCGTGATCGAGGCCGAACCGGTCGAGGTCGACGTCGCCGTCATGTAGTCGAGATTGTCGATACCGGTCATGCCTTGCTCGATGACCTTGGTCACCGAGTTCTCGACCGTCTGCGCGTCGGCGCCCGGATAGGTGGCGCTGATGTTGACTGTCGTCGGCGCAATCTGCGGATATTGCGAGATCGGCAGCGAGGTGAGCGCCAGGAGGCCGCCCAGCATGATCACGATGGCGATCACCCAGGCGAAGATCGGCCGGTTGATGAAGAATAGTGACATCGCTCAGTTCCCGGTCGCGGCGGCAGGCGCCGGTTTCGCCGCATTGGACGCGGCCGGTGCGGCGGACGTGCTCTGCCCGCGGTCCTTGACCTCGCCGGTCGTCTCGTCGATCGTCACTTCGACACCCGTCGCATCGCCGCCGGGGCGCACCAGTTGCATGCCCTCGACGATGACGCGGTCGCCGTCGCCGACACCCGAATCCACCAGCCAGTTGTTGCCGACGCTGTTGCGCACGGCGAGCACGCGCGTCTCGACCTTGCCCTGCGCATTGATGACCATGGCGGTGGCCTCGCCCTTGGTGTTGCGGCTGACGGCACGCTGCGGCACCAGGAAACTGTTCTGGGCAACGCCCTCCTCGACCAGTGCCCGCACATACATGCCGGGCAGAAGCAGGCGGTCGGGATTGGGGAACTCGGCCCTGAGCGCAAAGGTGCCGGTGGTCTGGTCGACATTGGCGCCGGCGAATTCCAGCTTGCCGGTCTGCGTGTAGATGGTGCCGTTCTCGAGCTTCAGCTTCACGCTGACATTGGGCCCGCTGAACTTCAGCCGCCCTTCCGAGATCGCCTGGCGCAGATTGAGCAGGTTGGTGCTCGACTGCGTGACGTCGACATTGATCGGATCGAGGGCACGGATGGTGGTCAGCACCGTGTCCTGGTTCGCGGTCACCAGCGCGCCCGGCGTCAGCGTGGACTTGTCGATGCGCCCGGCGATCGGTGCCGTGATGGAGGTCCGGTCGAGGCTGATGCGCGCCGTCTCGGCACTGGCCTTGGCCGAGGCGACATCGGCTTGCGCCTGCGCCAGCGTGGCGGCGGCATCGTCATAATCCTGTTTGGAAACAACGTTCTGCTTCAACAGGCCGGCATAACGGTCGAACTTGGCCTGCGCCGTAGGCACCGCCGCTTCCGCCTTCTGCTGTGCGGCGACCGCGCTATCGTAGGACGCCTTGTAGCTCGCCGGATCGATGAGGTAGAGCGGCTGTCCAGCCGCCACCTCGCTGCCCTCCTTGAACAGGCGCTGCTGGATAATGCCGTTCACCTGCGGGCGCACTTCGGCAACCAGCGAGGCCGCCGTGCGTCCCGACAGTTCGGCGGTGATCGCCACCGATTGCGGATGCAGGGTGACGACGCCGACTTCCGGTTTGCCGGGCGCGCCCATGCCTGCGGGGGCGCTGCTCTCCTGCGAGCAGGCCGCCAGCAGAAAGGCGGATGCGAACATCGCGGTCCAGGGCGCCAGAC
>NZ_RZPI01000196.1:0-8320 GCF_003998715.1 Mesorhizobium sp. M7A.F.Ca.CA.002.15.2.1 | reverse complement strand
CGCCTCGGCTCGCAGGACAAGCTCACCATCCGCGTCGCCGAATGGCAGACCGTGGAAGGCACATTCCGTGACTGGTCGGCGGTGAATGGCGAGTACACGGTCGGTCCATCCGGCACGCTGTCGGTGCCGTTCGCCGGCGAACTGCCGGCCTCCGGCAAGACCACGTCCGAAATCGCAACGGCGATCGGCGAGGCTTTGCAGAAAAAACTCGCTTTGTCAGACAGACCGGAAGCCTCGGTCGAGATGGCGCAGTTCCGGCCATTCTACATTTCGGGCGAAGTCCAGAACCCCGGCCAGTTTCCATATGTGCCTGACCTGACAGTGTTGAAGGCCATCAGCGTCGCCGGAGGCATCCGGCGAAACGCCGACTACGGACCTCAACTCGGCAAGGACTTGGTTACCGCCAAGGGCAATTTCGATGTCTCCGACGACCAGCGCATTCGGCTGATCGTCAGGCGCGCCCGCATCGACGCGGATATGGCCGGCAAGGCCAGTTTCGACGTGCCTAAGGAGGTCGAGGGCGATCCGAGACTGCCAGCCATCGTCGCGGACGAAATGACTATCCTGACAGCGGACCAAAAGGCGCTGAAGCTGAAGCTTGAAGCGCTCGACGATCTCAAAGGGGTTTTGGAATCCGAGATCGAATCGCTGCAGAAGAAGATCGTCAACCAGCAGCAGCAGGTCGACTTGGCGCAGCAGCAGCTCGCCAGCATCGGCCCGCTAGCGCAGAAAGGCCTGATCGCCAACGCCCGACTGCTGGATTCGCGCCAGTCGGTTGCCGACCTGCAGGGCAAGATCCTGGACTACGAAACCGCCATCCTCACCGCCAAGCAGTCGATCAGCAAGGCGAAGCAGGACGCCATCGATGCCCAGAACACCTTGAGTTCAAACCTCGCTACCGCCCGGCAGCAGACCGAAGCCGACCTGAACGAAGCCGCGCTGAAGGCGAATATGCAGAAAGGCCTGATAGCCCAGGCTACCGATCCCGCGACTGTGGCCGCCATGACAAATGATCAGCAGCCCGCCCTGCTTTATTCACTGGTGCGCAATGTCGACGGCAAGACCAGCGAAATCGCCGCCAAGGAAGACACACTCGTGCTGCCTGGCGATGTGATCAAGGTCAAGCTGGCGCCGCTGGCCAGCCAGTAGCCCACAGCCCGATACCATCCAGCATCTCAATCCGTCCCGTGAGGGGCGGATTTTTGCTGAGCACCATGCTTGCCAGGCGAAGGCTTCCCGCTGCCCTGACTTCAACCCGCGAGTTGATTGCTTATGACGACCCAGCGGCCGCCGGACGGCCGGCATGCCGGGGCCAATCAGCTTCACCCGTGGCCGCATCCGCCGGCGCCTGCGACCGCCGCGTGCGGGTAGTAACGGGCAGCCGCGCCAGCTTGAAGAAACTGTAGTACATCAAGAAGGAACCCGTAAAATAGGGGTTGAGTATCTCGACCTCGACGAAGGAACGAATCAGCAGCAGCACCATCACGCCGGCGAGGATCACCGGCTCGGCCCGCCATGTCTTGAAGACCACCGCCGACACGTGGCCGTAGAGCGTGCGCAGCACGATCAGCGATACCAGCGTCGCTCCGACGAAGCCGAGTTCGACAAGAGCCTCGATATAGGTGTTGTGGAAGTGGAAGCCGGTGCGGGTGGTGATGTAGAACTCGTTCCACAGCCGCTCGGCTTCGGCGAAGCCCTGCACCCAATAGGCGGCATAGCCGACGCCGAGAATCGGCGATTTCTGCACGGCATTCCAGCCCTGCTCCCACAGATAGGTCCGTCCGGTGAGCGTCGAATCCTTGCCGAAGAGGCCGAGGACGAAGTCCATCAGCCCGAGATTCAAGGCGACAAAGGCAGTCACGACCAGCAGACCGGCGCCGATCAGGAAAATCACCCGGCGGTAGCGCCGTGACAAAATTTTGCTCATCGCAAGAAGCGTCACCAGCGCCAGAACCGCCGGTATAGAGGCCATCGAGGTGGCGGAATGCGAGACGAACAGCAGATAGGCCGACAGCAGAATGAGAGGCGCTGTAAGCATGAGGCTCAGCCGGCCGCGCCTGTAAAAGGCAAGGAACACCACGCTGAAATATATGCCGAGCGAGGCGACAAAACCGAGCTGGTTCTTGGAGGCAAACGCGCCGACGAAATTGTAGGTGCCGTCGAGAACATCGTCGGAATAATTGCCGACCCGCAACGAATACAGCAGGATGAAGAAAATCCCGACCAGGGCGCCTATCGTCAATGCGCGCACGCTGACGGTGCGCGCCGCGATATAGGCACAAGCGATATGAGAGAGATATTGGAACGCCGTCCTTGCCGTGATGCCCGGCGCAACCGACCAGAAAATCGAGAAGCAGACATAGGCGGCAAACAGCAGCGGCAGCCAGGCGCTGGACAGATGCCGCAGAAACCGCCGGTAGTCGACCATGACGAGTGGAAGCCAGACCGCGTAGTAGGCCAGGATCAGCACCTGGCCGAAAATGAACGAATAGGAAAACGCCCAGATCGAGACGGCTACGGCAAAGGCGCCATAGACCGAGTTCTTCTCGGGATCGACCAGCAGGGACTTTGGAATCTTCATCTCAGAGTCCCGCCGACACGACCCAGTGCCGGCAAGCCATGAGCCGGCCGGATTTTTCGCAGACATGGGCGTGCAATAAACGGCTTCTCCATTGTGCAGTGCAATATAACCTATCGCGCCCGGCGCTCAATGGCAAATCCGGTCAACTTATCTTACGCGAATTGGCCAAGCGGCGGATACCGAGTCGTCGCACCTTGGAACAGGGCGATCCGTCACAAATCCAGAGGCAGTGGGCGGCCTGTTCCCATCGCGAGTCAGATATGATTTTCGGTTTTCCTGAGCGTCGAGGAGGCTTGCCTACGGGCTGCCAAGCCATTGAAGAGAGCCTGCGCGGGTCGCTCGATCATTGTATAAAGGACAATGGATACCGCTATGGACAGCGCGCATGCCACGATGCCGGCCAGCCCCTGCGCCATCAGCCCTGACTGATGCGGTAGCAGTTTGCTCGCCAGCTGGATCACATAGGGGTGCGAGAGGTAGAGCGAGTATGATGCATCTCCGAGCAAAACCAGAAATGTTATCGCGCGCGTCCGGGGGGGCGACCAAGACAAAGCGGCGGCGGTTAAAACCACGGCAGGGACGCCGTTCGCCAGAAGCCAGGGCAAATCAGGTATCATTTGCCGAATGGCTATTGTCGCCACGAAAATCGCAAGCATAAGCCACGTACGTCCCACGAAAAGCTTCGCACTATGCACATATGCCAGGTAAAGTAAGATGCCAAAAACAAATTCCAGCATCAGCGGATTTGTATAAAAGCGCCAAGCGACGTTTTCACTCTGGATGAATTGACCCATCGCCACGAGAACTACTATGAACATGGATGGCGACAGTGGGCCGCGCAGGCCGCAAGCTATGCACGCAGCATATATTGCATAGAAGAACATCTCATAATTGAGGCTCCAGCCGAGAAAGAGCAGCGGCTGAATCGAACCGTCGACCTTTTCGAACGGGATGAAGAACAGTGATTTCAGGATCGTTTCGCCGCTCACGACGGTCGAATTCAGCAGACCGGGTTTCATCAGCGCAATCAACACGATACCTGCCGTCAGCGTCCAATAGAGCGGAACGATACGAACTATGCGGCGGCGACAGAATTGCCAGGCGCCTTTGGCCTCATCGGTGGTGTAAGCGATTATAAATCCACTGATTACGAAGAATATATCAACGCCTGACGCTCCGAATCCAAAGATATTTTCCTTAAGACCAAACTCTATTTGAAAACCGCTTCCAATATGGAACAATACCACCGCAAAAGCGGCGACGAACCTTAGAACTTGGAGCCCGAGCAGCTTGCGACGAACATTGGTGCTGTCCGGCAGCACCGTTGGTGATTCTACGCCAACCGTCGAAGCTACAGTCATTTTGTCTCTTCCCAGCCAAGGTCCGCTTTCACACGGGCCTCAAGTTCATCGGCCATATGACCCTGGCCGATTTCATTTGGATGCGAGTCGCAGCCGCGTGAAGCAACTCCTCCCGGACTGTCGAATCGTATCAGAGCAATTTTTCTTTCACCCGCGGCACGACGGACCGCCACGGCCTTGTTCACGGCCGACACCGCGGCATCGAGGTCGGCGCCCCAAAGCATCGGGCCGATACCGGCATAGATCATTGCGCCAGGCGCGTTGGCGCGCAATTGGGCAAGCAAGTCCGCGTAGCGTGCGACAAAATCCGGCGGCCGCGCGCCACCACTGAAATCGTTGCTGCCGAGATGCACGACAATGACATTGGTATCAGGCAGTTGCTCCCGGTCAGGACGTGACGGCATCAGTCGCGTGTAGAGGTCGCGCATCGTTGCGTTGGTGCTGCCATCATAATTGCGGACAAGGCCCTTCCCGGATGCTGCAAGCGTCGTAACGTCTGCTCCAAAGCGGCGCGCCACGACTGCGGCAAAGGTCAAGTACTGGTTCTCGGTATCGGCGCTAAACCGGCATTTGGCGTCCTTGCCCTCGACGCCGTAACCCGCCGAGATGGAGTCGCCGATGACTAAAAAGCTGCGGGTTTTCGGCTGCGGCGGCAGAAAAGATCCGTCGGTCCGGATATCCTTGAGAACAGTCGCGCCGAATGACGCTTCGGTTCGGCGGACAAGACGCACGGCGTGCCGGGCGGCCACCGTATCCAATACGACTCTGTAGGTGTGTTCGCCCTTCTTCAAGTCAAGGCGGGATACAGCACCGTCAACATCAACGACCATGCTGTTGCGGCCTGTGTCGTCAAGCACTACGTCGAGCCATGCCCCTTGGAATTCAACCTCGATGGCAGTTCCCGGCCATTCAAATGTGGCTTGGGTTCCGGTCGCCAAAAAGCGACCAACCAGCCGCGCGCTGTGCAACTCCGATTCCCCGGCAAGCGCACAGCGATCAGTGAGCCCATTTAACCCAGCTGCCGCCAACACTGCTATCAGGAATGGCCGAAGACCGGCTACTTTCATCTAGAGTCAGCCTGTGAGAATGGCGAGTGCTACAAGAGCAGTAAACACCTTTTCTCGCAGATGCGAAAGAACTTTTCGCACATGCGAGATGCAGGGCGCGTGCGAAAAATCCGTCCTAAGGCGGTCGTCGCAAGCGGAAGCGCCCCGCCTGATGCCGGCGCCTTTTTAGACACTGGTCCTTTTCAGTCCCCGTCAGTTGGACTTTCGCAAGCACCCCGCTGGAGCGCTACCAAAGCGCTCCGCCGGTGATCTGGATGTTCTCCATGGTGATGCCCTTGGCGAGATCGGAGCACAGGAAGACCGCCAGTGCGGCGATCTCCCGCGGCTGCAGCAGGCGCTGCTGCGGGTTGCCCCTGGCGATCTCGGCCATCGCTTCCTCTGGCGTGCGCCCCTTGCCTTCGCGCTCCACGACCTGCGCCACATTGCGGCGCATCAGTTCGGTCTCGACCCAGGTCGGGCTGATCATAACGCAGGTGACGCCATGCGCCGCCCCTTCCAGCGCCACGCAGCGGGTGAGACCCAGCAGGCCGGCCTTGGACGCGCAGTAGGCCGGGTTGTCCTTCCACCCGACCAAGGCGGCCGTCGAGCCAATGTTGACGATGCGGCCCCAGCCGCGCTCGATCATACCCGGCAGCACGGCACGCGTGACGCGGAAGGCGCCGGTCAGGTTGGTGTCGACGATCTTGTCCCAAAGCGCGTCGGAATGGCCGCAGACCGGCTGCTCGGCGGTGGTGCCGGCGGCGTTGACCAGAATGTCGGCGGGGCCGATGGCCGTCTCGGCGTCAGCCGCGAAACGGTTGGTGACGTCGCTGTCGCGAACGTCAAGGTGTGCGGCGTGAACTTTCGTTCCATGAGCGGCAAGGGCCGAGCGCACGCGCTCGATCTCGTCGGCGGCCGGATAGTAGGCGGCATCGGATCTGTCGGCGCCGGCAGGCGCGATGTAGGAGCCGACGGCGACATTGGCCCCAGCCTCGGCCAAAGCCGTGGCAATGGCGAAGCCCATGCCCGAGAAACCGCCGGTCACGATGGCGCTACGGCCGGAAAGGTTGTTCATGGCGCACGGTCTCCGCTTCGTTTGGGCAGGCAATCAGTCCTGACCGGATTTGGCAATCACAGCGGCGCAGCCTCCATCGACGAGCGTTCAGGACCCCTGAAGCGGTCTGCCCAGCCATTCGCGATAAAAGCCTTCGAGGTCGGGTTCGAAATCATACACGATGGGATAACCGGGTGCCGCCGCCTCGACCTCATGCAGCGTCCCGCACTCCGGGCAGATGAACTCCCGGATTTCCATCCATTCGGGATCAGGGAGATCGCTGTTGGGATAGATCTCGCGCAAAGCCTCCTCGGTGTTGCGCACGTTAATCACGGCGTTGAGCTTCCAGTTCTTCCGATAGTCGCCGAAGGAGTGGCCGCATTCGCAGCGGGTAATGCGCTCATCGCCACTCTGGCAGATGAACAGATGGTCCGAGACCGGCAGCAGGATCGGGTCCTTCCAGGCGACACGATCCTGATAGACGGCAACCATCTTGAAGAAACGGTCGTCATCCTTGTAGGCACTCATGATGCGCCTTGTCTGCGGCCAGGGCAGCTTGCCGGCGGCCAGATCGCCCAGAACTTCCTTGCTGTATGAGGTCATGGCTTGGCTCCCGGCGTGAAGATCGATTTGGCGTCGACGTTCCAGAAATCGCTGAATTCCTTGGTGAAGCGCGACGACAGCTTGATCGCGCTGGCGTACATTTTCTTCACTTCGGGCGCGAAGTCGGCCTTTCCGACGCGGCCACGCTCCTTGGCGATCCAATCCGCCACCGGAATCGCCTTAGCCAGGCGCTCTTTGCGCATGGCGGCGCGGCGTTCGACCGTGGCGTCGATATCGGCGACGGGATAACCGTCTTCATCGTCCTTCAGCACAATGCCGAAAACCTGGTCCGCCGCTTCACGGGTGAGAAAGCCGTTCTCGACATCCCATGCCGTCTTGATCGGATCGCGCTCCAGCACGTCGCCATAGCCACCGCCGCCATTGTAGGAATGGCTGAAGATGTCGCCGGATTTGTGCGGCGAGGTGATGTAGGGGCCTTCGACCACGACATGGTCGCCGCCGATGTTCTTCTCGTAGTCGGAGACGTCAGGGTCGATGCCGGGCGAATGCGCCAGCGGTTCGCCTTTTGCCGCCAGTTCGTGAATGTCTGAGTTGCGCACCGCGCGATGCTTCTGGCAGGTCGGCGCCGGATAACCACCGCACATGCCGCCATTGTCGAACACGCGCGAGGAGTGCTCGGAGGTGTGGAGCCGCAGATGTGAGGTCTTGTTGATCAGCCAGGTCGAGACGAAGGAACAGCCACCGCGATATTTACCGGCGCCGCCGGAATTCGGCACGATCGAACGGCCGATATAGACCATCGGCATCGACTGTTCCCAGACCTCGATGTTGCCCATGTCGGATTCCGGGTTCCAGCCGACATAGGCGGTGTCGAGACCGTCCTTGATGGCGAGCGCCCCGGACCCGGCGGCAGCGCACTCGAAATGCGCCATGCCGAACGGCGTGCCGTATTGGCTTTCGCCGCCCATCTCGATCATCGGGCTGTTGACCTGGCCGACAAAGGCCTCCTCGACGAAGCCGCGCGCGACAAAACTGCGCGACAAAAGCCGTTGGAAAACACCGTAGGCCGGCAGCAGCAGCGCCCATGAGGTGGCGGTGGCCACCATCTCGTTGTCGGGGTTGGTCCAGGTGCCGTGCGGCAGTTTCAGTTCGGTCGCCATCCAGGCACCGTCATTGACCAGGCCTTCGAAATTCATGTGCTGGGTCAGCGTCACGAACATGCCGCCATCCATGCCGGCCGGCGTGCAGTTCATCGAATGGTAGCCCCAGGGCTGCGTGCCCTCGAAGTCCATGGTGATCTTGCCGTCTGACGTGATCTCCATCTCGATCGGGATGTTGTAGAGCCAGTCGGGATCGCCGAGCAGCTGGAAGCCGGGCTTTCCCGCCGTGACATGGCCGTAGAACGTGTGGCCGCGGTAGATGCCGGGCACGGTGAGCTGGCGGGTGCGGGCGAGCTGGGCGCGGCGACCTTCCTCGATGAACTCCTTCGACACCTTCATCCAGTAGTCGAGGCCGATCTCGGAGATCAGCTGCTTGACGCTTTCGCGCATGTCGATGCAGGAGGCGACCTTGGCCTTCTCGTCGAGCACCCAGTAGATCGGCATGCGCAGATTGCGCTCGCAGCGGATGACGTAGTCGCGCCGGATCTCGTCATTCTCGCCGATCTTCTCGGCGCAGACGAACAGGCCTTCGGTGAAGCGCTCCTGCTCCAGGC
>NZ_RZPI01000195.1:0-8332 GCF_003998715.1 Mesorhizobium sp. M7A.F.Ca.CA.002.15.2.1 | reverse complement strand
GCCCATCTGCGCGAGCGCGTGTTTCCGGATGACTATGCGCGCACGCTTGCCGAATGGCGCCACCGGTTCTGGGCGTCATGGGAGAAGATCGTCCCGCTCGGCTTCGACGACCGCTTCAAGAAGCTCTGGGAGTTCTACCTGCACTATTGCGAGGCCGGATTCCGCGCCAGCTACATCGACGTGCGCCAGGTGGTCTACAAGGCGTAAGTCGACACGTTCTTCGATTTCATTGCCGCCGACCAGGCGATATCGAGGATGATCTCGATGTCGCCGCCCGGTCGCCGTCAAAAAGTCCGATCGCAAAGCAGGATGCCGCGCAGGACGGACGAATCGGAAATCACTTGATGCGCAAACGGACGATCTTCTTCGGCATCATCGTTGTCGCCGCGGCGGGCATCTGGCTCAACAACACCTCGCTGTTGTCGAGCCGCCCCGCCGGCAAGCCGGAAGTGCTTGCCCATCGCGGCCTTGCCCAGGACTACGCACGGGAAGGCATGACGGGTGAGACGTGCACGGCCAGTCGCATGTTGCCGCCGCGCCATGCCTACCTCGAAAACACGATCCCCTCGATGGAAGCAGCCTTCGCGCTGGACGCTGACGCGCTCGAACTAGATGTTCACCCGACGACAGACGGCAATTTCGCCGTCTTCCACGACTGGACGCTGGATTGCCGCACGGAAGGCAAGGGAGAAACACGCAACCATTCCATGGCCGAGTTGAAGACCCTCGATGTCGGCTATGGCTATACGGCGGATGGCGGCAAGACCTTTCCGTTTCGCGGCAAGGGTATCGGCATGATGCCGTCGCTGGATGAGGTTCTGGCGCACTTCCCGGCCCGCCGCTTCAACATCAACGTCAAGAGCAACGATCCAGGCGAAGGCGAAAAGCTGGCCGCACGGCTTGCCATGCTATCGCCGAACGAGCGCTTCTATCTCTCGGTCTATGGCGGCGACAAGCCGATTGCCGCAGTCAAGGCAGCACTGCCGGACATGCATACGCTGAGCCGCGCGTCGCTGACGCAATGCATTCTGCGCTATGCCGCGCTTGGCTGGAGCGGCTATGTTCCAGATGCCTGCCGAAAAGGTACCTTGCTCATTCCCGTCAACATCGCGAAATGGATGTGGGGTTGGCCGAACCGGTTTCTCGATCGCATGCAAGGCGTCGACAGCCGCGTCTATCTGCTCGGCCCGTACACCGGCGGCGACTTTTCGCAAGGGCTGGACGATCCCGAACTGATCAAGCAGCTGCCGAACGGTTATTCCGGCGGCATTTCCACCGATGCGCTGGATCTCGTCATGCCTGACATCAAGGAACGTTTCACCCAGCCGGCTCAATCCACGCCATAAGGCCGGGACTCGAGCCGACCCGAACCACCTTCAAAGCAGGATGCGGTATTTCGCGAAACCTGCCTCGCCCTCGCCTGCCGGCTCGATCTTCAGCGATTTCAGCTGCGCAATGAAATCCTTCGCCTTGGCGCCGGTTTCGAACACGGCGCTGGTTCCAGGCAGCGGCGCGAACGACCAGTTGTCGTCCGCGGACGGGTTGATTGTACCCTCGCTGACGATGTAGCGGACGATGACGTCGCGATTGGTGTCCGGCGCTTCATAGATGATCTTCGAGGCATTGATGTCGGGGAAATTGCCGCCGCCACCGGCCCGGTAGTTGTTGGTCGCGACGACGAATTTCTGTTTGGGGTCAATTGGTTTTCCATCGAAACTCAGGTCGACGATGCGATTGGCGCCAGCGTTAGCCAGCCCGCCCTTGGCATCGTATTTCGGCGGCTGCGACAGGTCTATTTTATAGGTGACGCCGTCGATGACGTCGAAATTGTAGGACGGAAAATCGGTGTTGATGAGGGCCTGGTCGGCCTTCCCTGGCTCGATCCGGTTGAAGATCCCGGCCGACATTTCCAGCCATTCCTTGACCTGCCCACCGGTGATTTCGACCGCACGCACGGTGTTGGGATAGAGATAGAGGTCGGCGACGTTCTTGATGGCGATATCGCCGGCGGGCACGTCGGTATAGTAGTCGGCGCCGTTGCGTCCGCCGGCCTTGAACGGAGCGGCCGCCGACAGCAGCGGCACATCCTTCCATTGCGTATTCTTCAGAATATCCCTGAGGTACCAGGTCTGCGCCTGGCTGACGACCTGCACCGACGGATCGTCGGCGACCAGCGCGAAATAGGAATAGAGCGGCGCGGAGGTCTTGCCGACGGGGCGGCGCACATAGGCCAGTGTTGCCTGGTGGTCCTGCTCAAGGGCCGCGATGATGCGCTTGTCGTCCGGGACAGTCGGTTTATTCTTGTTGTCGACGCGTTCGAAGATCGGCCGCGCCTCGGAAGTGGCGGAAACGACCTTCCATTTCGACCCGTCACGCTCCAGCATCAGGTCGATCAGCCCCATATGCGAGCCCCAGAAACCGCCCATGACGGCGGGTTTGCCCTGCAGCGTGCCCTTTTGCGTGTCGACACCATCGAGCGACTGGAAATCCTTCTTGCCGGGGAACACCAGATGCTGGTGCCCGGTGAACACCGCGTCGATGCCGGCGACGCCGGCGACGAAGAACGAGGCGTTCTCCATCATGTCGCCGTGCTTCACGTCGATGCCGGAATGCGACAGCGCAATGACGATGTCGGCGCCCGCCTCCTTCATCTGCGGCACCCAGGCCTTGGCCGCCTCGACGATGTCGCGCGTCTTGACGTTGCCTTCGAGGTTCTTGAGATCCCAGACCATGATCTGCGGCGGCACGAAGCCGATGATGCCGATCCTGATCGGCTGCTCGGCGCCCGAACCGTCCTTGATCTTCTTGTCGAGGATGACATAGGGCTTGAGATAGAGCTTGTCGTCGCGCGGGTTCGCGGCAAGCTCCGTGCCGCGGATCAGATTGGCGCAGACGAAGGGAAAATTGGCGCCGGCCAGCACCTTGTCCAGGAACGACAGGCCATAGTTGAACTCGTGGTTGCCCAGCGTCGAGCACTCGTAGCCGAGCAGGTTCATACCCTTCATGATCGGATGCAGGTCGCCGTCCTTCAGGCCCTTCTCATAGGCGATGTAGTCGCCCATCGGATTGCCCTGCAGCAGGTCGCCATTGTCGATCAGCATCGAATTCACCGCTTCCTTGCGCACGGCGTCGATCAGGGAGGCCGTGCGCGACAAGCCCAGCGTGTCGTTCGCTTTGTCGGCGTAATAATCGTAAGGCAGCACGTTCACATGGATGTCGGTGGTCTCCATGATCCGGAGATGCGCCTGGTTGGCCTGTGCGCGAGCGGAGAAGGGATGAAGCACGATCAGCGCCCCTGTAGCTGCGGTGCCAGCGAGGAAATCGCGGCGGGAGACGGGATGGAGCAGTTGCGACATGTTTTCTCCTTATCGACAACGTGACACGCCCTGCCCCGAAGCGAACTTCGCGCCGAAATCGGCTCAAGTCCATTCAAGAAGTTGCGTGCATCGGAAGGTCAGTCGACCAGCAACAGATGACGTGCGGATGAACGGTGCCGGTGAAGAAATCAGCCCTTGTCGTCGTCGCCCTGGGTGATCAGCCGCGCGCTGCGTTGCCCCGTCGCGTAGATCCATAGCCAGCTCAGCGAAACAGCAAGCCGGTTGCGAAAGCCGATCAGGAAATAGATGTGAGCCACTCCCCACAGCCACCAGGCGAGCCAGCCGGTGAGCTTGATCCAGCCGAAATCGATGGCGGCGGCGCGTTTGCCGATCGTCGCCAGATCGCCGGCATGCCTGTAGTGGAAAGGACGCGCGGTCGTGTCGCCGCCGAGCCTGGCCTTGATGGTAGCCGCAACATGTCGGCCCTCCTGCTTGGCGGAAGGCGCCACGCCGGGAACCGGCCGCCCGTCTGGCCGCAGCACATGAGCGGCGTCGCCGATGACGAAGATCTCCGGGCTGCCACGCACACTTAGATCGGGCTCGACCAGCACCCTGCCCGCGCGGTCCGCCTTCGCTCCCAGCCATTCAGCGGCTGGCGAAGCGGCAACGCCGGCTGCCCACAGGATCGTTCGGGCGGCCAGTTGCTTATCGCCAAACACGACACCTTCGGCGTCGCAGCGCGTGACGGCCCGCCCGAGCTCGACCGTCACGCCGAGCCGCTCGAGCGCTTTGTTGGCGTAGTCGGAAAGTTTCGGTGCGAAATTGGCCAGAATGCGGTCGCCGGCCTCGATCAGCACCACGCGCGTCTGCCGCGTGTCGATGTTGCGGAACTCGCCGCGCAGCGTGTCATGCGCCAGCTCGACGATGGTGCCGGCAAGCTCGACGCCGGTCGGCCCGCCACCGACGATCGCAATGGTCAGCAGCGCCTGGCGCTTGGCGGGATCAGCCTCCCGCTCGGCCTGTTCGAAGGCCAGGAGAATTCGCCGCCGAATGGTGGTGGCGTCCTCCAGCGTCTTCAGGCCAGGCGCGAACGGCTCCCATTCGTCATGGCCGAAATAGGCGTGGCGGGCACCGGTGGCGAGCAGCAGCGTGTCGTAGGCGACCGCGCTGCCGTCATCGAGCAGCACGCGCTTGCCGGCGCGGTCGACACCGGTGACATTGGCGAGCAGCGTCGTCACATCCTTGCGCTTGCGCAGGAGGTGGCGGATCGGCCAGGCAACCTCGGAGGTGGCCAGCGCCGTCGTCGCCACCTGGTAGAGCAGCGGCTGGAAGAGGTGATGGTTGCGCTTGTCTATCATGGTGATGCGCACGGGAGCGCCGGCAAGCGCACGGGTGAACTCGAGGCCGCCGAACCCCGCGCCGACAACGACGACATGATGCCTGGCTTCGTTCATTTCGTTCACCTTGTTAGCAAGATTGCCTGTCCTGCATGTAGGTATTTTTGTGCAATGCAACAACAGATGGCCAGTGCCCGAGACTCGTCGTTGCATGTCGTGAATGCACATGTTGTATCGTATCGCGAGGTATAGCGTCATCGAACACGCGATGAGGTGAGGCATGGCCAACGATCGTGACGACGATGCTCCGGCGCAGTATTCTTCGCCGCCCTGTTTCATGCACGAACTCGATACGGAATTCCGTGCGCCTTCGAGCGACTGGACCGATGTGAGACGCTGGCGCAAGGCTGAGCGCGAACGCCTGATCGCCGCGCGTCTTGCTGTTTCGGCCGACGCGCGAACGGTAATGTCGCAACACATCGCCGATGGCCTCGACGCGGTAATCGGCGAGATCGCCGGCCGCATGGTCAGTCTCTACTGGCCGTTTCGCGGCGAGCCGGATTTGCGGCCTTGGATGACGTCCATAAACGAACGCGGCGGCCGCACCGCCCTGCCCATCGTCATCGAGAAGGGGCAGCCGCTGATCTTCCGCGCCTACAAAGCAGGCGACCGGCTGGAGAAAGGTGTCTGGAATATCCCGATCCCGGCCGAGGGCGATCCGGTGCTGCCGGACATCGTCATCTCGCCGATCGTCGGCATCGATCCCCTGAACTACCGCCTGGGTTATGGCGGCGGTTTCTTCGACCGTACGCTGGCAGCGATGCCGTTCAAGCCACTGGTCATCGGCGTCGGCTACGAGCTGCAGCGCATCGCGACCATCTACCCGCAGCCGCACGACATTCCGATGGATCGGGTGGTAACGGAGGCCTAGGCCATTTCCGGCTTCATGCCCATGGCGGTCCTGTCGACGATTTCGCGTAGCGCAAAGGACGAATTGATCTTGGTCACATGCGGCATCGCCGACAGCCATTCCTTGTGGATGCGCTCATAGTCGACGAGATCCTTCGCCGCGATCCGCAGGATGTAGTCGTATTCGCCCGACATCAGGTGACAGGACAGCACGTTCGGGCAGCGCTTGATCGCCGCCTCGAAATCCGACAGCGTCTTCTCGAACTGCCCCGACAGCGATATGTGCACGATCGCCGTCATCTGGTGGCCAAGTGCCGCATTGGAAAGCCGGGCGTGGTAGCCGCGAATGGTTCCGGATTTCTCCAGATTGTCGAGCCGGCGCGAACAGGCCGACTGCGACAGGCCGACCTTCTCGGCCAGCGCCGCATTGGGTATCCTGCCATCCTTCTGCAAAGCCTCGAGAATGGCGATATCGATCCTGTCGAGCGGCATTATTCGTGAATCCTGCGAATATCTTGCTGTTTCGCGCAACAATTATCGAAACCGGCCGGTGGGCGCAAGCGCATTCGCAAACACCTGCGCAACGATTCGTGGTTCACTCCAGCCATACAGGGAACGAGCCCAAAAGGGCCGGATCAGGAGAAGAAAATGCGCGTCGGCTGCCCCAAGGAAATCAAGAACCACGAATACCGCGTCGGCCTCACCCCCGGCTCGGTCCGCGAATATGTCGCCCATGGCCACGAAGTGCTGGTCGAGACCGGGGCCGGTGCCGGCATCGGCGCCGATGACAACGCCTATCGCGCCGCCGGCGCCACGATTGCCAAGACGGCCGCCGAGGTGTTCGCCAAGTCGGACATGATCGTCAAGGTCAAGGAGCCGCAGCCCAGCGAATGGGCGCAGCTTCGCGAAGGCCAGATCCTGTATACCTACCTCCACCTTGCTCCGGATCCGGAGCAGACCAAGGGCCTGCTTGCGTCCGGCGTGACGGCAATCGCCTACGAGACCGTGACCGACGACCGTGGCGGCCTGCCGCTGCTGGCGCCGATGTCGGAAGTTGCCGGACGCCTGTCGATCCAGGCCGGCGCCACGGCGCTGCAGAAGGCCAATGGCGGCCGCGGCGTGCTGCTGGGCGGCGTGCCCGGCGTGCTGCCCGGCAAGGTCACCGTGCTCGGCGGTGGCGTCGTCGGCCTGCACGCGGCCAGGATGGCGGCCGGCCTTGGCGCCGACGTCACCATCATCGACCGCTCGATCCCGAGATTGCGCCAGCTCGACGATCTCTTCGCCGGCCGCGTCCACACCCGTTACTCGACTGTCGAGGCGCTGGAAGAAGAGTGTTTTTCAGCCGACATCGTCGTCGGCGCGGTGCTGATCCCGGGTGCCGCGGCGCCAAAACTGGTTTCGCGCGAAATGCTGTCGGGCATGAAGAAAGGCTCGGTGCTGGTCGATGTCGCCATCGACCAGGGCGGCTGCTTCGAGACCTCGCACGCCACCACCCATGCCGACCCGACCTATGAGGTCGACGGCGTCATCCACTATTGCGTCGCCAACATGCCGGGTGCCGTGCCCGTCACGTCGGCCCACGCGCTCAACAACGCGACGCTTCACTACGGCCTGCAGCTCGCCGACAAGGGCCTGAAGGCGCTGGTCGACGATCATCACCTGCGCAACGGCCTCAATGTCCACAAGGGCAAGATCACCAACCGCGCAGTCGCCGAGGCGCTCGGCTACGAACTGGTCGAGCCGAAAGCGGTACTCGCCGCCTGATTTTCGCGAAAAACAGCTCCTTTCAATCCAGCCCGCCGGTTCCATGCCGGCGGGTTTTTTCTTGCGAGCCTGTTTTTCAGGCAAAGCATGGCGCCGAAAGATGTGACGCAACGGCACTTTGCTCATCATTGTTGCATATTTGTCATTCCCGTGCCGGCCGGTTCCCTGCTAGAGACATTCTGGGTTTACTCATGGGGTACGGGCATATGTTCATTCGCACATCCGCGAAATCTTTTCTTCTTGGTGCTGTTTCTGCTGTGGCTTTGATATCTGCTGCTCACGCAGCAGACGTCGTGCAGCCGGTAGAAGAAGCTGCCGGCTTTAACTGGAGCGGTCTATACGTTGGTTTTGGCGTCGGCGCCGGTGCCAACGTACACAAGCTCAGCAGCGATTTTATTCCAGTCTCGCTGAACGGCATTGGTGGCGAAGGCGTCTACGGTGAGCTGACGGTTGGCTATGACTATATGGTCGCGCCGCGGTTCCTCATCGGTGGTCTGCTGGACGCTCACGTCGGCAACATCGGGACCACGCTGGACATTACGGGATTCGACGCTTCGATCAAGGAAACCTACGGTTTCGACGCTGGCCTGCGTCTCGGCTATCTCTTGACGCCAAACACTCTGGGATACGTGCTGGGTGGCTATTCCTGGCAGAAGTACAAGCTCGATACGAACGCTGGCTTCGACTTTGATTGGGATCAGAGCGGGTATTTTGTCGGAGGTGGCATCGAAACGGCCATCAACAGCAATTGGACGATCAAGACTGAGTATCGCTATACGGGCTTCGGGACCAAGGACGATCTTCTTTCCGAGGCTGGCATCGTCGGGGTTCCGGACGGTCTCCTCAATCTTGACACCTCGCGCCATACTTTCCAGATCGCAGCCAATTACCGTTTCGGTGCCCAGAACGGCGGCGGTGCTGCCTTCGAGACGCCAGCCTACAACTGGACCGGCTTCTATATCGGCGGCGCTGGTGGTGCCGGTGCGTCCGTGCACCAGATCAACG
>NZ_RZPI01000194.1:0-8352 GCF_003998715.1 Mesorhizobium sp. M7A.F.Ca.CA.002.15.2.1 | reverse complement strand
GTCCTGGGTCGCCTCGCCGGATTTCGCCACCATCTACGCCAACGCACTGCCGGGCTTCTTCAGCCTGAACTCCTCGCCGGTGAAGATGGAAGACCCGCTGGCGCAGGAATTCGTCTCCTGGCGCGGCAAGTGCAAGTCGACGATCCGCTCGACCTACCAGATCCTGTCGCGCGGCACGCCGAACCTCGAGAACGAGACCTGGGTTGAATCGGCCAACGTCATCAACGGCACCGATACGCCGGAAGCGGCGGCCAAGAAGCTGCAGACCGGCCTCGACAGCTGGTACCATCCGGCCAAGTAAGAGCTCAGGTAATGGAACCGGCCGGCGCACGCCTGGCCGGTTCCGGACTACCTCATTCAAAGTGCGCCTATTCAGATTGCGATTGTCGGCACCGCCTCCCGGCCTTACCCTCTCTTCGGGGAAGGCTAGCTGATCAGTCGCAGGCCTTTGTTCCTGCCGCATCGGCAGGAATGGTCGGGCCGTGCATCGAGGCATCATCTAGATCGATACCCTTTGGAACCGAGAGACGGCGGGGACCGAACTCATGGCCGCAGATATCAGACCGAAAAGACCGTTCCGCTGGCATATAGGCGTCTTCCTGGCGCCGGCGGTGCTTGTCTACACGGCAATCATGATCCTGCCGCTCGCCGGCACGCTGCAGCTCTCGCTGTTCCGCAACATCGAGCAGCACCAGGTCTTCGTCGGGCTGGAAAACTTCCGCATGCTGTTCGGCGATCCCAACTGGTCGGTGGGTTTCTGGAACGCGCTGAGGAACAACACCTGGTTCTTTATCATCCACATGCTGGTGCAGAACCCGATCGGCGTCATGCTGGCCGCGCTTCTGTCCAGCCCGAGACTGAGGTTCGCGGCCTTCTACCGCACGGCGATCTTCGTGCCGACCATCCTGTCCTTCGTCATCGTCGGTTTCGCCTGGAAGCTGATCCTGTCCCCGTTGTGGGGCGTAGCGCCGCATCTGATGGATCTCGTCGGCCTGAAAAGCCTGTTCACGCCATGGCTCGGCAAGGAACAATATGCGCTCACCGCACTCAGCCTGATTTCGGTGTGGCAGTTCGTCGGCATCCCGATGATGCTGATCTACGCCGCCCTGCTGTCGATCCCCGAAGAGGTGATCGAGGCCGCCGAATGCGATGGCATCACCGGCCTGGCGCAGTTCTGGAAGATCAAGCTGCCGCTGATCCTGCCGTCGATCGGCATCATCTCGATCCTCACCTTCGTCGGCAATTTCAACGCCTTCGACCTGATCTACACCGCGCAAGGCGCGCTCGCCGGGCCGAACTATTCGACCGATATTCTCGGCACTTTCCTCTACCGCGCCTTCTTCGGCTTCCAGCTGCAGGTCGGCGACCCCAATATGGGCGCGGCGATCGCCACGATGATGTTCCTGATCATCCTCGGCGGCGTCTGCGTCTATCTCTTTCTCGTCCAGACGCGCCTGCGTCGCTACCAGTTCTGAGGGGCCGAGAGATGAGCACCGCCACCCGTTCCGTACCCCGCACCATCGGCGCCCATGCGATCCTGTTGACCTACACGGTGATCGCGCTGTTTCCGGTGATCCTGGTGATCATGAACTCGTTCAAGTCCCGCGCCGGCATCTTCGGCGCGCCGCTGACGCCGCCGACGCCCAAAACCTTCGACCTGATCGGCTACACCACCGTCATCGGCCAGGGCGACTTCATCCACTATTTCCAGAACAGCCTCGTCGTCACCGTCGCCTCCCTGTTCCTCGTGCTCCTGTTCGGCGCCATGGCGGCGTTCGCGCTGTCGGAATACCGCTTCCGCGGCAACTCGCTGATGGGCCTCTATCTGGCGCTCGGCATCATGATCCCGATCCGGCTGGGCACCGTCGCCATCCTGCAATTGATGGTGGCGAGCGGGCTGGTCAACACGCTGACGGCGCTGATCCTGGTCTACACCGCGCAAGGCCTGCCGCTTGCCGTGTTCATCCTGTCGGAGTTCATGAAGCAGGTGTCCGACGATCTGAAGAATGCCGGCCGCATCGACGGCCTGTCGGAATACACCATCTTCTTCCGCCTGGTGCTGCCGCTGGTCAGGCCCTCGATGGCAACCGTCGCCGTCTTCACCATGATCCCGATCTGGAATGACCTGTGGTTCCCGCTGATCCTGGCGCCGTCGGAAGAAACCAAGACGGTGACGCTCGGCGCGCAGCTCTTCCTCGGCCAGTTCGTCACCAACTGGAACGCTATCCTGGCGGCGCTGTCGCTGGCGATCATGCCGGTGCTGATCCTCTACGTCATCTTCTCGCGGCAGTTGATCCGCGGCATTACTTCCGGAGCGGTGAAGTGAGCGGCGGGGAAGAAGCTATCGTACAGGCCCTCGTCGAGACAGCGAGCCACTATGGATTCCGGGGCGTTCGCGCCAAAAATTTCTACCGAGAGTGGCCGGAGACGATCTGTGTGCTGAACCTTCAGAAGTCTTCCTGGGGTCCGCAATTCTATATCAACGCTGCTGTCTGGTTTGCACGGCTTGGGCCGGAGCGCCGGCCGAAGGAATACAATTGTCACATTCGTTGGCGCGTCAATTCCCAGATGGAAGACGAGCAGTCGAAAGCGTTCGAGCAGGCGCTCAACCTTGAGCATCCCTTGCCTGATGATCAGAGGCTTTCACTGATCAAGGACGGAGTTGATGCCTATGGCTTTCGACTTTTGTCCCGGTGTGACAGCGAAGAAGCAGCCCTGCGGGTCGCAGATGAATGTGAGCCACAGGTGATGGTGGCTCTCGCAGCCCGCAGTCAAGAAAAGGCGAATTGAAATGGCCCAACCCCTGCGTGTCGTCGTCGCCGGCCTCGGCAATATGGGCCGCAGCCATGCGCTGGCCTACCATACCAATCCAGGTTTCCAGATCGCGGCGCTGATCAATCGCTCCGACGTGCCGCTGCCGGACGGGCTGTCGGGTTACGGCATCAGGCGCTCCTTCGACGAGGCATTGCGTGACGAAAAGCCCGATGTCGCCTGCATCGCCACCTATTCCGACAGCCATGCCGACTATGCGGTGAAGGCGTTCGAGGCCGGTTGCCACGTCTTCGTCGAAAAGCCGCTGGCAACGACGGTGGCCGATGCCAGGCGCGTCGTCGCGGCGGCCAAGGCCAACGGCAGGAAGCTGGTGATCGGCTACATCCTGCGCCATCACCCGTCCTGGATCAGGCTCATCGCCGAAGCGCGCAAGCTCGGCGGCCCCTACGTCTTCCGCATGAACCTCAACCAGCAATCCTCGGGCCATACCTGGGAGACGCACAAGCAGTTGATGCAGACGACCTCGCCGATCGTCGATTGCGGCGTGCACTATCTCGACGTCATGCTGCAGATCACCGATGCGAAGCCCGTGGAAGTGCGCGGCATGGGCGTGCGGCTGACCGACGAGGTCGCGCCCTCGATGTACAATTACGGCCACTTGCAGGTGCTGTTCGATGACGGTTCGGTCGGCTGGTATGAGGCCGGCTGGGGGCCGATGATTTCGGAAACCGCCTTCTTCGTGAAGGACGTCATCTCGCCCAATGGCTGCGTGTCGATCGTCATGAAGGAAGGTGTGAAGTCCGATGACATCGACACCCACACCAAGACCTCGACCATCCGCCTGCACAATGCGGCGACCGGCGCGGACGGCAAGTTCGCCAAGCCAGACGAGATGTTGTCGATGGAGGGCGAACCCGGCCATCAGGACCTCTGCGACCTCGAACAGGCCTTCGTGCTGAAGGCAATCCGCGAGGATCTCGATCTCACCAAACATATGGACGACGCGGTCAAATCGCTCGCCGTCTGCCTTGCCGCCGACGAGAGCGTGCGCAGTGGCGCCGCCGTCAAACTCTAGAACAGGGACGAAGCCGTGGGCTCGCTGAACATCGAGAACGTGAAGAAGGCCTTTGGGCCGGTCGAGGTGCTGAAGGGCATCAACCTCGAAGTGAACGACGGCGAGTTCGTCGTTTTCGTCGGGCCGTCCGGCTGCGGCAAGTCGACCCTGCTCAGGGTCATCGCCGGACTGGAGGATTCGACCTCGGGCCGCGTCGTCATCGATGGCGCGGACGTTTCGGCCACGCCGCCGGCCAAGCGCGGCATCGCCATGGTGTTCCAGACCTATGCGCTCTATCCGCATCTGACGGTGAAGAACAATATGGGCCTCGGCCTCAAGCAGGCCGGCACGCCGACCCCGGAGATCGAGCGCCGCATCGGCATCGCCTCGTCGATGCTGTCGCTGGAGCCCTATCTCGAAAGGCGGCCGGCCGAACTCTCCGGCGGCCAGCGTCAGCGCGTCGCCATCGGCCGCGCCGTGGTGCGCGAGCCGAAGCTGTTTCTGTTCGACGAGCCGCTGTCGAACCTCGATGCCGCGCTGCGTGTCAACACGCGGCTCGAGATCGCGCAATTGCACCGCCGGCTGAAGGCGACGATGATCTACGTCACCCACGACCAGGTCGAGGCGATGACCCTGGCCGACAAGATCGTGGTGCTCAACGCAGGGAAAATCGAGCAGATCGGTGGCCCGATGGAGCTCTACAATTCGCCGGCAAATGAGTTCGTCGCCGGCTTCATCGGCTCACCGAAGATGAATTTCGTCGACGGCGCCCGTCTCGGCGAAACCGCCAGGACCATCGGCGTGCGGCCGGAACATCTGACCGTCGATCCGAAATCCGGCTCCTGGAAGGGAACGGTGGTGCACGCCGAGCATCTCGGCGCCGACACCAACCTCTATCTCGACTGCGAGAAGGCCGGGCTGATCACCGTGCGGATTTTTGGTGTTTACGATGCCGAGCCGGGTGCCACGCTGTATGCGACGCCGGATCCGGCGAAGACGTATCGGTTTGGTGCGGATGGGAAGGTGCTGAAGTAGATACGCCGGCGCAGCCCCCTCACCCAGCCTCCGCTTCGCTCGGCTGACCTCTCCCCGAGGGGAGAGGAGATTGTCAGCGCCGACGCCAGTCTCTTCTCCCCAGCGGGGAGAAGGTGGCCGCGAAGCGGCCGGATGAGGGGGCAGCGCCGACCCCGAAATGTACTGCCTAAACGTCCGCCTTGAACGTCTGCTTCTGCTGCCCCAGGCCTTCAATGCCCAGTTCAACCACATCGCCGGCCTTCAAGAACACCGGCGGCTTCATGCCCAGCCCGACGCCGGGCGGCGTGCCGGTGGAGATGATGTCGCCGGGGTGCAGCGACATGAACTGGCTGAGATAGGAAACCAGATACTTGACGCCATAGACCATGGTCTTGGTCGAGCCGTTCTGCATCGTCTTGCCGTTGACGGTCAGCCACATTTTGAGGTTCTGCGGGTCGGCCACTTCGTCTTTGGTCACCAGCCATGGGCCGGTCGGGCCGAAGGTGTCGCAGCTCTTGCCCTTGGTCCACTGGCCCTGGCGCTCGGCCTGGAAGGCGCGTTCGGAGACGTCGTGGGCAACGCTATAGCCGGCAACATAGTCGAGCGCATCGGCCTCGCTGACATATTTGGCGGTTTTGCCGATGACCACGGCCAGCTCGACTTCCCAGTCGGTCTTCTCCGAGCCGCGGGGGATCAGCACGTCGTCATCCGGCCCGACAATGGCCGAGCTTGCCTTCATGAAGATGATCGGCTCCGGCGGCACGGTGGCGCCGGTCTCGGCGGCGTGGTCGGAATAGTTCAGGCCGATGCAGATGAACTTGCCCGTGCCGGCAACGCAGGCGCCGAGGCGCGGGCTGCCGGAAACCGCCGGCAGCGACTTCGGATCTAGCTTGGCGAGTGCTGCCAGCGATGCCGGATCGAGTGCCTTGCCGCCGATATCGGTGACGTGAGCGGAGAGATCACGGATCGTTCCATCCGCATCGAGCAGGCCGGGACGTTCGCTTCCCACCTCGCCATAGCGCAGCAGTTTCATCTAAATCCTTCTCCTGATTGCGGCCTCGCGGCCTTTTGCAAACTTTCCGCCAAGGCGATTGCTCCTTCAAGGAACCGGCGGACCGTACTCACCGACCTGACTACGGACAAGCGCGATCGCCATACAAGATAGCCGGCGCGCGGGATTTTCAGACTGTTCGATCCCCTGTTGAACGCCGGCAACGGGCCAGATCGTCCGGCCCACGCAAGATTCCGCAGTCAGATCGACCAGCCGCCGTCGATATTGTAGGCCTGCCCGGACGTGTACGTGGCGCCGGCCAGGTAGACGGCCAGATCGGCGATTTCCTCCGGCGTGCCGAGCCGGCCCATCGGCTGGCGGGCGATGAAGGCGGCGCGGGCGGCATCATAGTCGCCTTGCGCGTGCATGCGGTCCTGCAGCGACGGGCTCTCGACCGTGCCGGGGCAGATGGCGTTGCAGCGTATGCCCTTGCCGACATAGTCGGCGGCTATCGCCTTGGTCAGGCCGATGACCGCGGCCTTGGTCAGGCCATAGACGAAGCGGTTGGGCACGCCCTTGGTGGAACTGGCCAGCGAGGCCATGTTGATGATCGATCCGTCGCCGCGTTCCAGCATGCCGGGCAGCACGGCCCGGCTGGTGCGGATCATGGCGCGGACATTGAGGTTCAGCGCGAAATCGAGGTCGCCGTCCTTCATCTCCAGGATCGAGCCCGAATGGACGAAACCGGCGCAATTGAACAGCACGTCGACGACACCGATCTCGGCAAAGGCGGCGTTGACGGCTTCGTCGTTGAGCACGTCCAGCTTGCGGGTCTTGATCCCTGGCGTCTTGGCGAGTTCCGCCAGCAGCGTCTCGTTGATGTCGGTGGCGTAGACGATGGCGCCGGCTTTTGCGAAGGCCAGTGCGCTCGCCTTGCCGATCCCTTGCGCCGCTGCCGTGACGACAACGACCTTGCCTGCCAGATCCGCCATGCTGTTCTCCTCGTCCGCTGGGATAGTCCGGGTCTACCTGCGGCTGGCCAAGGCGTCATGTGCCAGTCACGCGTGATCGTGCAGCCTGCGCCGTTGACCGTTCACTGATAAAGATGTTTTTTCTCGTTAAAGAACATCTGTCCGGGCGTCAAGCCCGAACACGATCTGAACAGTACCGGCAGGCCATCAATCGCCGTAAGGCACCCAGACATTCTTGACCTCGACGGCGCGGCGTAGGAAGGCGTCGCCGGCGGCTTGGTCGGATGCCCAGTCGATGCCGCGGCCATTGCCGCTCCAGACGCGCTTGAGGTTGCCGATGGACTCGGCTTCCGCCTTGGCGCAGGTCTCGGCATCGGCGAACACCCAAAGCCCGTCGACATCGTCATGCTTGGCCAGCACGCCGGCGAGTTCGGCGCTGCGACCGGTGACGATGTTGATGGCGCCTGAGGGAATGTCGGAATATTCGATGACCTGGTAAAGATCGGTCGCCAGCAGCGGGTAGCGCTCCGACGGCACTGCGACCACGGTGTTGCCCATCGCAAGTGCGGGTGCAATCAGCGAGATCAGGCCGAGCAGCGGCGAGGCATCCGGCGCGACGATGCCGACGACGCCGACCGGCTCGTGCAGCGCCAATGTCACGGCACGCGCGGGCGGTTGGTGCACGCGGCCCTCGAATTTGTCGGCCAGACCGGCATAGAGGAACAGCCGCTCGATGGATTGTTCTACCTCTTCCCGCGCGGCCTTGGGCGTGGCGCCGGTCAATTCGGTGAGACGGGCGGCGAACTCGCCGGCGCGGCCGGAAAGGTTCTCGGCCAGATAATAGAGCACCTGGGACCTGTTATAGGCGGTCGCCTCCGGCCAGGCCTTGGCACCGCGGGCGGCGGAGACGGCATCGCGGATATCCTTGCGGCTACCGAGCCCAACTTCGCCGGCAAGCTTGCCTTTGGCGGTGGCGATGGCGAGCGAATAATTGCCGTCCGGCCGTACCTGCTTGCCGCCGATGAACAGCTTTGCCGTACGGTCGATTGCCGCGCCGTCGGCCTGCTCGACCGGTTGCGCCGACATCGTCGCCGGCTTGATGACCGGGCCGAGCGGCAATTTTGCCGTGAGATATTCGAACATACCCTCGCGCCCGCCCTCACGACCGAAACCACTCTCGCGGTAGCCGCCGAAGCCACAGGCGGCGTCGAACATGTTGGTGCCGTTGACCCAGACCACGCCGGCCTTCAATTGCGGCGCGACGTGCAGGGCAAGGTTGACGTTCTCGCTCCACACCGAGGCGGCGAGGCCATAGCGCGTGTTGTTGGCGAGCTCGATCGCTTCCTCGGTGTTGCGGAAGGTCATGGTCGCCAGAACAGGGCCGAACACCTCTTCTTGCGCCAATATGTTAGCTGGCGAAACACCTGTGGCGAGCGTCGGCAGATGGTAGTAGCCGGAGGACGGCAGCCCGGCATCCGGCTGCCAGCAAACAGCGCCCTGTCTGGCGCCTTCGGCAACCAGGCCCTTGACGCGCTCGAGCTGGGTCAGAT
>NZ_RZPI01000193.1:0-8367 GCF_003998715.1 Mesorhizobium sp. M7A.F.Ca.CA.002.15.2.1 | reverse complement strand
GCTGATCTGGTAGCGCAGCGCCTGGCCCTGGCGGGTCACCAGGTAAAGCGCCTTCTCGTCCTTGCGGATGATGATCGTTCCCGGCTGCTCGGCGGTTCTAAAGGCGACGGCCTTGCGCAGGCTGGGCCCCATCGCCGGCAGCGGCGGCCGCTCCGAAAGTGCTGATCGCGCCTCGGCGAAGCCGTGGACGGACAGCGCCAACGCCATGCCGAGCACGCAGGCGCCGGCGAGCTTTGGGGCGATCCGGTATCTATCGGGCAGCGTCATCGAGCCGCTCTTTGAACATCCGCTTCAGATCCTTGTTGAAGCGCGCCCGCCCATCCACTTCGGAAGGCGGGATGGCCCTGTTCAGCGCATCGGTCAGAAGCGCGTTGTCGAGCGCGACCGACTTGATGTGCGGCGCCTTGAAGATCTTTTCGAGCTCGCTGCGCGAAAAATGGTTCCCGAACCATTTGCGCTTGTGCTTGTTGGCGACCAGCGTGATGCTGACCGCATTGCCGCGCAGCTCGCGGATCTTCTTGTAGAGCCGCTTGCCTTGCCGCAGCGACGCGACATTGAGTTCGAACACGATGAAGATCTCGTCGCTCGTCGACAGCACGGAATTGTGCCAGGGCGTTTCCAGATTGGGCAGGTCGATAACGATGTCGTCGAAGCGGTAGGCGACGAGGTCGAGCAGGCGGAAGACGAAATCGCTGCCATGCGGCTCGAACGGCAGTTGCGGCCGCTCGAATGCATAGAGGGTGAGGCCGGACGGGCGCGACAGCTTGATGACGTCCATCAGCTCGACATCGAGCCGCTCCGGCTGGCCGATGATGCCGGCAAGGTCGAACTGGTTGAACAGATTGAGATAGGCGCCGCAATTGGCGCTCTGGAAATCCAGGTCCACGAGACAGGTGGACGCCGCGCGCTCGCCCGATTTCGACGCCAGGAATTCGGCCGCCGACAGCGCCAGCGTCGTGGCGCCGGCGCCGCCGCTGGCGCTGATGAAGGTGATGATCCGGCTTTTGGTTCCCTGGTTGCCGGTGTCGTGGAAGGTCACCGCATTGAGCAGTTCCTTGCCGTCGAGCGGCTTGTGCAGCCAGTCCGAGGCGTTCATGCGCACCAAAACGCGCGTCTGCTCCGAGCTCAGCTCGTCGGAAACCGCGATCAGCGGCACGCTGGCCCACAGTGCGCGCGCCTCGACGATGCCGGGCCTGCCGAGCAGCTCGCCATTGCCGAGATCGAGGATGACGATGCCCGGGCGTGTGTCCGCCGGCGGTCCTTTCAGAAAATCGCTCGTCTCGGAAACCCTGACGTCATAGATCGCCAGCGCATCGAGCCGCGTCGCCACATCGCGCTTGAAATTCGGATCCGACGAAAACAGCGCCACCTGCTTGCGCTTGGTCGGCGTAACCTTGGTGTTGATGGCGTTCATGGCCAGGTACTCTTCATGTCTTCGCCCGTGACCGTGCTCAGCATGGAGGGCATTGTGATGTTGTTGAAGCCGAGCAGTCCGCCCAGGAAGAAAAACTGGAAGGGATGGTTGGTGATGCTCACCGTGATGGTCGGCACCGGTCCGCTGGGACGCGTCCAGTAGCCGAGGCCGGAAGCCTGGTATTGAATCCTGACTTCGGACTTGGCCAACATCGGCAGGAATGTCTGCATTCCGGGCCGGCTGCTGTTGCCGCTGAAAATGAAATTAAAGGCATCTTGGCTTACATTGAGGTTCTGGCACGTAGCGCCTGTGCCGCAAACGCAAGAGACGCTTCCAGCGGTGTTGGCGGTGCAGATATAGTTGTAAGTGTTTGCGGGTACCGCAGTGCCGACTTTAGTTAGGTCGGTCTGCGTTATCGTCTCGGCCAGGAGCCCGCTGGCGACAGGTGTAGAAATCTGCGCCAGCCTTGCGCCGGCTTGCACCGCCTTATTCCCGGCATTCCATTGGTAAAAGGCGTAGCCGAAATCGATGAAGCCAAGCAAAAGCGTCAACAGCAGCGGCATCACTATGGCCATTTCGACCATTGTCGTTCCGGACTGGCTAGCCCAAAACTTGGTGCGCCCCATCACCATCCAATGACCCGTTCCTGATGGGATACACTGAGGGTCAGGGCTCCAAAGCCAAGATACGACCAGAATCCAACGTCCGGATAAGAATAGGAGGTGCTGACGTCCACGACATCGACTTTGGTCGTGCTGCTGAGATAAAGTTGCGTGCCCGTGGCGGCATCAACCGCGTCCAGCGAGACCGCCTTGGTGATGTCAACCGCCGCCGGCAGCCATCCGGTCACTCTGGCGCTGCCGTTAGCGACCGCCCCATTGGCAGCAAGGTTCTGGGCTCGGCCCTTGCAAGTCGCCCAATCGCTGCTGCATCGTGCCATGTAGCGCCCCGCATCCTCAACGCCAGCTTCGAGAAGCATCCGCGTATTCAGGATGTTGGAGAACTCGAACACACCGGCCGATAACAGCAATACGAGTGGTATCGTGATCGCGGCTTCCACCAAAGCGGCGCCACTTTCGTCGCCTTGGAACCGTCCAATGATTCTGCGGAGCCTGGTCATGTCAGCGCTACCGATACAACTGGGCTTCGTTGCGGAATGCTTTGTCTACCAGGGTGTTGTTGGCAAATCCGCCATCGACATCGACGATCTCAAGGCTGATAGCCTTCTCGGCGCCTGTACCGTCCGGATTGTCCTCGTCGTTGGGATTCACCTTCTGGATAGGGTTGTTTATGAAGACGCTTGCATAGCCATCCGGTCGGACTGCGGTGTGGCCGTTCAGCTTCGCCTGGTTTGCTTTGCAATCGATAATGGCCATGTTTATCAGCCGGCGGCTCGGATCCGCCTTGGTGAGGTCCCCCTTGTAGCAGGAAGGCGTTCCAACTTCGTTCGAAGGCCCTTTCGATTTGTCGCCCACGATTCCGGCCGCGATTTCATAGTTGTAGACATCATACCTGGAGGCGGGAACGTTCCGCTTGAGAGGGTCGGTCTTCGCCGGGAGGTTTGGATACGCTGCGTTCTTATGATTGGCGGCCCAGTAGGCGGTCCAGAAGGAATTCGCCGCGATCGGCAGCGTCATGCCCTTAGCGGAGTCATAGCCGGTGCCATCCGGGAGAGGCAACGCGGAACCATCCGTCGCGACATCAAACTTGTTGCAATTGCTGTTCTTGCTGGCCCCCTTGCGGACATTGCTCGCCGGGCGGTAGCCAAGGTCTGTGTTATTTTTCAGATTGCCCTGATAGAGATCGAACCGGACATTCAGGCCAGTATTGACCTGACCCAAGGTGACACCCGTTTTCGTGGTCAGCGAAGTGCGGCTGTAGCAGGTGCCGGCGGTCCCCTTGGCCATCCCCTCCTGTATCGAGGTCAGGCCGTTTTCCAGCAGGCCAAAGTTGCCCGGGCCGGGGTTGCTATCGACTTTCAGAATACGAAATTCGCGGCTATAGGTGTCCCCCGACGCGAACGCCTGCTGGATCGTTTTGCTGGTCAACGGGTCGGTCGTCTCGAACGGATTGCACATGAAGATCGGCACCGTTTCGCAGATCGACTGGACAAATCCGGCCACAGCCTGAGGTCTGATGTCGAATGTGTTGCTGCCGCTGACAACGCTTGCCGGAAAGATCGCTTCGAAGGCCCCGGCACCATCCGCCAGGCCGGACGGGTTCACGGTCACCAGTGAGAATGTCACGGCTTTAGGGTCGGTGCTTGCCCAGTTCACACCATTGGCGTCGACACCAGCGGCACTCAACTTGATGCTGTCGTCGGCCGGTATCCCGGTCAAGTATGTAACGGTCACATCGGCTAGAGCGAGTGTATGATCGCCTGCCGTTGAAAACTTGGTCTTGTTGGTGAGAAGGGTAGTCTTGGCCAGATTGGCTCTGGTGATCGAATCCGATCTGCCATCCAGTTCCGCTGCCGTTGCCAGAGCAAGGGCATCAACTCCCTTTTGCAGATCGTTGTGAAGTCCGTTGGCTCGGCTCATATCGATGGCCAGCAGAGCGAAGCCGATAAGCACGGGCAGCATGATTGCCACGAGGATCATCGCGATGCCGCGTTGATCGTTCCAGAAGGCACGAATGGTCCCCAACATGACCTTACTCTCTGCTTTCCTGCGCCAGAGCCCCTCGCATGCCCGGCGCCCTGCGCATCCCTTCGTTCAGTTCACTGTGTCACACCCGACCCGCCGACATTGACCGTGATCGCTGGTGGCGGCGGCGGTGGCGGTGGATATTTGTAGCCTTGGGCAACGGCTGCGGCGCGTGCGCCGTCGCCTTCGATATGTGTGTTTCGGGACGCCGGGTTGAGCGGGTCGACCGTCTGCAGCAGCGAATTGAACTTCTGCGTGTCGCCGGCGGCCAGGGTCACCGAATCATAATGGTTCAGATAGTCCGCGGCGCAGCCCGACAGGGCGCTGGCGCACAGAATGAGGATCAAGGCGCTATTTCTTGACATAGAGCATCTTGTCCTTCGATTTGAAGTCGAGCATGTGGCCATAGGGGCCGGTGACGCCTTCGCCGGTTTCATATTTGCGGACCATGTCCTTGGTCACTTCCAATTGGCCGAGCACGAAGAACTCCGGATCGTTGGCGGGCCGTGTCTTGTCGAACGGTGTCGCCAACTGCTCCCCAGGCTTCACCGGCCGCACGATATGCGGCGTGACGATGACGACCAGCTCGGTCTCTTCCTTCTGGTTGCTCGAACTGCGAAACAGCGTCCCGATCACAGGCACTTGGCCGAGCCAAGGCACCTGATCCTGGAGCTTGGTGGTCTTGCTGGACAGAAGCCCGCCGACGGCGAAGCTCTGGCCGTCGCGCAATTCGACGACGGTCGACAATTTGCGGTTGGTGAAGATCGGGTCGCCGGCGGTGGTGAAGCCGGTCAGGTCACTGACCTCCGGCGCCAGGTTCATATGAATCTTGCCGTCGTCGAGTACGACCGGCGTGAACAGAAGATTGACGCCGAATTGCTTGTACACGATGTTTACCTGGCCGTCCTTGTCCAGACTGCGAATAGGCACTTCACCACCGGCGTTGAAGCTGGCCTGCTCGCCGGAAAGCGTGGTGAGGTTGGGGTTCGCGAGCGTGCGCACCGCGCCTTTGGACTCGAGCGCCTCTATGATCAGGTCGACCTTGATGTTGCTGTCGATGACGCGCGTGATAAGCGCTCCGAAGGGCGCCGAGTTGGACAGGAGGCCGCTGAGCAGACCGCCCGGTCCGAGCACGACACCGTCCTCGTCAACGGCAGCAACACCGGTACCGGTACGGGTTGTGCCATCGCCGTTCCTGCTTTTGATCGACACGCCGAGGTCGCGGCCGGTGTTGCGCTTGGCTTCCAGCACGCGCACTTCCAAATTGACCTGCTGGCTGTCGTCGACGATGACGGAGTTGATGACGGCATCGGGTCCATATTGCTGCGCAACCGCCATGATCGCCGCCAGCGTAGCGCCATCTTTCACATGCCCGCCAAGCCTGACCCTGCCATTGACCGAGCCCACTTCGATGCGCGACTTTGGCGCGACCTGGCGGATCGCCTGCGCCATGTCGCTGACATCGACGCCGACCTCGATCTGGAGGGCGCCGAGCGAGCGCTTATCGGTGGAGAACAGATTAACCGTGGTGGTGCCGGCGCCCTTACCGATGACGTAGAGCGTGCGGTCGGTCATTGGCTGGGCATCGGCGATCTTCTCGTCGCCAACGACGATGTCGCCCAGATTGGCACTCACCTGGATCGTCACCGATTGCGACATCGGCAGGAAAATCCGATGAACGCTGGGGGTCGACACATCGATGAAGCGGTCGGCCGCATTGGCCGCCAGGCCCGACAGCAACAGCGCCCCTAGGCACGACAACGCGGCCGTCGCTATCCCTAAGCAATATCCCCGCATCCCCGTCTCCCCACTCGCTGCCGGTGGCAGTCCCGTTTATTAGCCGCACCTTATCATGGTTGTCGCGGCACGTCATATGTCTCGAGCTTCACACCCCGAAAAACGCCGATCGTTGCCCGCGCCGGCGGCTCAGGCTGCACATATTTGACCACTTCCTTGACGACCGGCTGCGGTGCCGCCATCACGATCGGAGCAGGCTTTACCTTGCCCAACTCGTCGAGGCGGCTTCCCACCCGCTCCACAGCCTGCGTCAACCCGGCAATCTTGTCCTCGGCGCGCTTGCGCTCGGCTGTAGCCTCCGCTTCGGCCGCTGCCTTCCTGTCGAGCTCCGCCTGCCTGGCGGCGACATCGGCCGGCGTTTCGCCGGTCAGGTCGGAAAGCGTCACCCGCTCGGTCATTTCGCCCTTGCTGGCGGCGGCCTGGCGAAGCGCCAGCGACAATTGGCCGGCGCCTGCCGCAAGCGTCAGCTTCTGCGCGTCCTTGGTGCTGGCTTCCAGCGTTACGGACTTCACCACGGTTGGGCTGTCCTTGCTCACATCGGCCACCTGGTCGATGGCGAGCACCTTCATGCTCTGCAGCAGCACATCGACGAAACTCTTGTCCGCTCCATCATCGCCGCGCACCGTTCGCGTCAGCAGCACATCGACCCGGTCACCCGGGAAGACGAAGCCGGCGACGCCGAGCACGTCGTTCACCCTGATGGAAACAGCTTTCATGCCTTCGCCAAGCACCGCCGAAAGTGTGGCGCGTTGGCCTGGCCCAGTGATCTTGCTGGCGAGGACTGGTTCGTTGGTGCTGATGGTCTGAAGCGCTTGCCTTGTACCTTCGCCGGCCAAGGCTTCCTTTGTCGTCTTGAAAGCGCCTGCCGGTATTGCGCCCGCCGGCCATGCGACTTCGCGCAATGTGTCCGCACTCAGCGCATCGCCGAATTTCAGTGGTATCGCCGCAACCACGACAGTGCTGCCTTGAACAATACCCGTTTGCGCCATGGCGCTTCGCTGGCCAGCCAGCCAGATATTGACCAGCACAACCGCCAGGACACCGAAAATACCGGCAAGAACGATCATGATGAGTGTGTTCGCGCGCATGGTCCCAAAAACCCCAAGAAAGGCAACATATCGGGCAACAGGGACCCGGATCAGATCCGGGTCCCGATTGGAAAATGATCAGGGACCAGGAGTAGCCGTAGCAACAGTACAGTTCGTCACGCCAGCAACGCCCGTCAGCTTGCTGCAGAGATTGGTGAACGAGCCGTTCACCCACACTCCGATAGCGATGATCGTCACGATCGACGCCGCGGCAATGATGCCGATGAGGATGGAATATTCGACCATGGCAGCGCCGTTTTCATCGTCGCGGAACTGCCGGGTCATCGTCATGAGCTTCTTCATGTCAATTTCTCCCTTTGGAGGTTGGAACCCGACGAGACAGAGCAAGAGATGAAATCCATACCCAAGCATCCCCCGTCATCTCGATCCTAGGTCCCGAGAAAATGCAGAGTCAAACGACATTAAGGGTTCCTTAACTTTCATGTACCTGATTCGGCAAGAAGGTGGCAAAGTGAAATCTTATCAAGGGATTGATTCTTTTCATTTTTCGATCGCCCTTAACCATTCATTCACAATTTAGCCGCTCATGTGGCGAAACCGTGGAAGCATTAGAAGAAATGCATATTCCTTTATATCTAAGGACTTAAGCGGGAGTTTTGCTAATTTTCGCGGCGCGGGCGCATGAGCCTGAGAGCTGAGGATAAATTTGGGGAACTCCGCATGCCCTCTGCACCAAATAATCAAGGGATTTGCGGTCCTTGATCTTAACTATGCCGAAAGTAATGGCTGTGCGCCGGGCATCCAGGCGCTTGTGCGCTCGTTGGTTAACGTTTAGTTTCCGCTAATGCGTGTCCGAGGGGAGTATAAGCAATTATGCTGGGACGGTTCATCAAGGGGCCAAGCGAACAGCAGGCAGTGACAAAGGTCGAGCCGCTGGCGGTGCAGCCTGTTGCTCCGGCTCTTCTGCCAGCCGTTGATATTCAATCGCATGGTGACGATTTCCTGACGATCAAGGTCGAGCTGCATCGCCACTTGATCGACCGGTTCAACCTGACCGCGCTTGAAAGTGCTTCCAAGGATGAGATCCTGAACGAGATCCGTCCAATCGTGCGCGAGTTCGTTCGCGCTCGCGCGGTGCCGCTGAATGCGCGCGAACTCGATCAACTCACCAGCGACACCGCCGACGAGATGCTGGGCCTCGGGCCGATCGAACCGCTGCTCAAGGATGATTCCATTACCGACATCCTGATCAATACTCACAAGCGCGTTTTCATCGAGCGGCGGGGCATCGTCGAAGAGACGCCAATCCGGTTTCGGGACGAGGCCCATCTGCTGCGCGTCATCAACAAGATCGTTTCGGCTATCGGCAGGCGGGTCGATGAATCGTCGCCCATGGTCGATGCCCGGCTGGAAGACGGCTCACGTGTCAACATCGCGGTGCGGCCGGTCTCGGTCGACGGCC
>NZ_RZPI01000192.1:0-8367 GCF_003998715.1 Mesorhizobium sp. M7A.F.Ca.CA.002.15.2.1 | reverse complement strand
CTGTTGGAGGATGAACCCGCTTCCCCACCGATGATGGCGTTCGAGCCAGGGGAACTGCGGCAACTGTTGGAAGACGAGCCTGCCTCCACTTGGGCACAAATCAATTCGACCCCACATGCGCGAGCGGACGGTGTTCATCAGCCAGCCCAGGCGCCGTGGCTCCCTGAACGCAGAAGATAACTTTGCGGAGGAGCGGTCACGCAACTGTCGGCGGCGCCGGGCCTCAGGGTGAATGGAAAGGATGGAGTGGCGGATGGTGTCGCGTGAAGGCGCAACACGCGTGCTGACCGACCTGCATACGTAGGAAGTCGTTCATTGCTCCCAAATCGTATGTGAGGAACATTCCTGTCCCGGCTGCGCCGCGCGATGCTAGGTCGCGTTGTTCAGCGGGCCAAGCCGATGACACCTACGAAGCTACTGATCGGGCAGATCGCCGTTGTGTGCGCAATTGTCATTATCGGCGTATGGACGGCAACCCAATGGTGCGCTCAAATGCTGACCTACCAGACGCCTCTCGGCGCACCATGGTTTCTCTTCGCCGGCTGGCCAATCTACAAGCCGTGGAAGCTGTTTGAATGGTGGTTCCACTTCGATGCTTATGCGCCGGAGGTCTTCGACAAAGCCGGTACGCTTGCAGGCGCCAGCGGATTCCTGGGTTGTGCCGCCGCAATCGCTGGCTCGCTTTTGCGCGCGCGACAGCGCGGGTCGGTTACGACCTATGGGTCTTCACGGTGGGCCACGACTCATGAGGTCGAGACGGCAGGGTTGTTACGGCCGGCGGGCGTTTTCCTCGGTAGGCTGAACGATCGCTATCTGCGCCATGACGGCCCGGAGCACGTCATGGCATTTGCGCCGACGCGTTCGGGCAAGGGCGTGGGGCTGGTTGTTCCAACGCTACTTTCCTGGACCGGGTCTGCCATCATTCATGATATAAAAGGCGAAAATTGGCAGTTGACCTCCGGCTGGCGGTCGAAATTCTCGTACTGCCTTCTGTTCAATCCGACCGACCCGAGATCGGCACGCTACAACCCGCTGCTGGAGGTGCGCAAAGGCCCAGATGAGATCCGGGACGTTCAAAACATCGCCGACATCCTCGTCGATCCCGAGGGCGCGCTGGAGCGACGGAACCACTGGGAGAAGACCAGCCATTCACTCCTAGTTGGCGCCATTTTGCACGTGCTCTACGCTGAAGAGGACAAGACGCTGGCCCGCGTCGCCACCTTCCTGTCGGACCCGCAACGCTCGTTTGCCGCAACGCTACGGCGGATGATGACGACAAACCATCTCGGGACGGGGCATAACCCTCAGGTCCATCCCGTAGTGGCCTCGGCGGCTCGCGAACTCCTGAACAAGTCGGAAAACGAGCGCTCAGGCGTCCTCTCGACCGCCATGTCCTTTCTCGGGCTTTATCGTGATCCAACGGTCGCGGCGGCCACTTCGTCCTGCGACTGGCGCATCGCTGACCTAGTGGATGGAGAGCGACCGCTGTCGCTCTATCTGGTCGTGCCGCCTTCGGATATCTCGCGCACCAAGCCTTTTGTGCGACTGATCTTGAACCAGATCGGCAGGCGGTTGACGGAGCGTCTGGAGGGGGACCCGAAGAAGAGCCGTAAGCATCAGCTGCTCATGATGCTGGACGAGTTTCCGGCGCTCGGTCGCCTCGACTTCTTCGAAACGGCGCTCGCCTTCATGGCAGGTTATGGCATTCGCTCCTATCTGATCGCACAATCTTTGAACCAGGTTTCAAAGGCCTATGGCGAGAACAATGCTATTCTCGACAATTGCCACGTGCGAATTGCCTTTTCCTCCAATGACGAACGCACGGCCAAGCGCATCTCGGATGCCCTCGGCACCGCAACCGAACTTAGGTCGATGCGCAACTATGCGGGCCATCGGCTTGCGCCCTGGCTTTCACATGTCATGGTGAGCCGCCAGGAAACCGCGCGCCCGCTCCTGACGCCAGGCGAGGTGATGCAATTGCCGCCGTCAGACGAATTGGTCCTGGTTTCTGGGTTGCCGCCGATCCGCGCCAAGAAGCTGCGCTATTATCAGGATCAGAATTTCACAGATCGGGTGCTGCCTGCGCCGGTGCTGCACGACGGACCCTATGCGGACTGCCCTGCATCACGCCCGGACGGCTGGACTGGACAAGTGTGCAGCGTCGATAGCCGACTTGCTGCGGACGAGGAAAGCGCCGACGCGCCAGTTGAAGACGAGGGAGGCGTTCAGCAGCAACGCCATCCAAGCCTGCCCGAAGAAGACGTTGTTGTCTCTCAAGAGCCCGATCAGGCCGATCTGTACAAGCCCGCAGACGATGACAGCGAAGCGCTCGCGGACAAGCGTGTCATGGATCGGATTTCCACTGCGGCCCGCGTCTACGGTATCAACGAGGGCAGGGGCGACGATGTCATTCCCGGCTTCTGAAGTCCGCTGAGTTGCAGAGCGCACCTCAGCGTAGATAACGGCCATAAGCAATTTTGAGCGTCTGGCCGATGCTTCTCCCGTCGCCGGCGCAACGCCGGGCCGTCGGAACGATCCGCATGAAGCCGCACCGCATTCGCCATCAGTTTCTGCTTGAGCCGGAGCTCAGCGAGAAACTGGACAACCTCAGTCGCGATCCGTCAACGACCAAATCAGCGATCGTGGGGAAGGCGATCGAGGCGTTCATCGAGCGGCGTGGCGAGAGCGAGTTCGATCGGCGCTACGGCGTAAGGCTTGACCGGCTCTCCCGCGATCTTGCCCACGTCAGGCGCGATTCCGAGGTGATCCTGGAGAGCCTGGCGCTCTTCATCCGCTTTTCGATCACCCTTCACGCCCACACGCCGGTCCCGGATCGGGCAACGCAGGCTATTGCCCAAGAGCGTTTCGAGAAATTCGTTGAGAAGGTCGGCCGCCAGATCGCTTCCGGCAAAAAGTCGCTTAGCAAAGACAATGGTGGGGGAGGGGAAGGATGAGCTCTCATCCCGAGGCCGACCACCGGCGGCGTGTCATGCTGCGCACCGCCATGGGTCCGGCAATCACCGAAGCCCTGGCCGATCCGTCCGTCATCGAGGTGATGGTCAATCCCGACGGCGCGCTGCGACTCGACCGGTTAGGCGAAGGTCGGGTCGATACCGACGTTCACATGCACCCGTCCGAGGCAGAACGTATCATCCGCCTGGTTGCTTCGCACGTGCGCGCCGAGGCGCACGCCGACAACCCGATCGTCAGTGCCGAATTGCCGTCTGGCGAACGCTTCGAAGGCCTGCTGCCACCTGTGGTGTTGGCGCCATGTTTTGCCATCCGCAAGCCCGCCGCGAAAGTCTACACCCTGGCCGACTATGTTGCCGAACGCATCATGCTGCCGCTGCAGGCCGATGCGCTGAAAAAGGCCGTCCGCGAGCGGCGCAACATGCTGATCGCCGGCGGCACTTCCTCGGGGAAGACAACACTCGCCAACGCTCTGCTGGCTGAAGTCGCCGAATGCGACGATCGGGTGATCCTGATCGAGGACACACGCGAACTGCAGTGCGCGGCCAGGGACTGCGTTGCCCTGAGAACAAGGCGGGGCTCGGTCACCCTTGCCGATCTCGTGCGCTCGACGCTGAGGCTCAGGCCGGACCGCATCATCGTGGGCGAGGTGAGGGGCGCGGAAGCGCTCGACATGCTGAAGGCATGGAACACCGGGCACCCAGGCGGCATCGCTACCGTACACGCCAATTCCGCGCGCTCGGCTCTCTATCGCATTGAGCAACTCGCCCAGGAAGCGGTGGTCACCGTTCCCCGCCGGCTCATCGCTGAGGCGATAGATCTGATCGTCTTCATAGCGGGACGCGGCTCGTCGCGCCACATCGACGCAATCGCCGAGGTCACCGGTCTCGACGGCAGCGGCGATTACGCCGTTGCCCCGCTCACGCTTTCGCAACTCCAGCAGCTTTGAAAGGCCTTCCTCATGCGCAAGAAGCTTCGCTTTCTTTCGTCCACAGCGCTCGCGTTTCTTATCACGGCCCCGGTTTATGCCGCCGGCTCCGGCATGCCGTGGGAGCAGCCGCTGCAGCAGATCCTGGAGTCCGTGCAGGGACCGGTCGCCAAGATCGTTGCGGTGATCATCATTATCACCACCGGCCTGACGCTTGCCTTCGGCGACACCGCCGGTGGTTTTCGGCGCCTGATTCAGATCGTCTTCGGTCTGTCGATCGCCTTCGCGGCATCGAGCTTCTTCCTCTCCTTCTTCTCCTTCGGTGGTGGGGCGCTCGTCTGATGGCCGCCGGGGAGCAGCATATCGAGGGCTTCGCAGTACCGGTCCACCGGGCGCTGACCGAGCCGATCCTGCTCGGCGGGGCTCCGCGCGCGGTGGCGATCCTCAACGGTACAGTGGCCGCGGCCATTGGCTTCGGCTTGCAGCAATGGATTGCTGGTCTGGTGCTTTGGATCGCAGGCCACTCGTTAGCGGTGTTTGCCGCAAGACGCGATCCGGACTTCGCCAGCGTGCTTGTGCGCCACCTACGTCTGAAGGGGTGGCTTGCATGCTGAACCTTTCGGAATATCGAAGCAAAGCCGACCGGCTTGCCGACCATCTACCCTGGGCTGCCTTGGTGGCGCCCGGCATCGTGCTCAACAAGGACGGCAGCTTTCAGCGGACGTTGCGGTTCCGCGGCCCGGATCTCGAAAGTGCGACGGAGGCTGAACTCGTCGGCATTTGCGCCCGGGCGAACAATGCTCTCAGACGCCTTGGCTCTGGCTGGGCATTGTTCTTTGAGGCCGAGCGCACAGAAGCGCTGGGCTATCCGAACTCGCATTTTCCTGACGCCGCGTCGTGGCTGGTCGACGAAGAACGCCGCGCTGCTTTCGAGGGGAAGGTAGCGCACTACGAGAGCCGCTATCATCTGACCTTGGTGTTTATGCCACCGCCGGACGCCCAGGCGCGCGCAGAAAGCACGCTCGTCGACTCTCATTATTCCCGAGGAGAAAGAGACTGGCGCCAGGATCTGGCGAGGTTCCGTGACGAGACCAACCGCGTGCTCGATCTCTTCTCGGGTTTCATGTCCGAAGTACGCGTCCTCGATGATGCTCAGACGTTGACCTACCTCCACGGCACGATTTCGCCTCGTCGCCATCCTATCATGGCCCCGGAAACGCCGATATATCTGGATGCAATCCTGGTCGATGCGCCGCTTACCGGTGGCCTGGAGCCGATGCTGGGTGAGCAGCATCTTCGCACACTGACCATCCTCGGCTTTCCGAACCTCACCCGGCCCGGAATCCTCGATACCCTCAATCATCAGGATTTCGCCTATCGCTGGATGACGCGCTTCATTCCGCTCGAGAAAACGGAAGCCACGAAGACGCTGACGCGATTGCGCCGGCAGTGGTTTGCCAAGCGCAAATCGATCGTGGCAATCCTACGCGAGGTCATTACCAACGAGCCGGTCCCGCTTGTCGATAGCGATGCCGACAACAAGGCGCTCGATGCCGACGAAGCCCTTCAGGCATTGGGCGGTGATCATGTGAGTTTCGGCTATCTCACCACCACCGTGACGGTGTGGGGCGAGGATCGCCAAGCCGCTGCAGAGAAGCTTCGCGCGGTCGAGCGCATCATCAATGGGCTCGGCTTCACCACGATCCGAGAAGGCGTCAATGCGGTCGAGGCTTGGCTCGGCTCATTGCCTGGCCATGTCTACGCTAACGTTCGCCAACCGCTCGTTCATACATTGAACCTTGCCCATCTCATGCCGCTGTCGTCGGTTTGGGCCGGTCCTGCGACAAACGAGCATCTCGCGAAAGTCACCCAAACCGAAGCGCCACCGCTTTTCGTTGCCGAGACCAGTGGGTCGACACCGTTTCGGCTTTCCACCCACGTCGAAGATGTCGGCCACATGCTGGTTGTTGGTCCGACCGGCGCCGGCAAGTCGGTTCTGCTTGCTCTGATTGCTCTGCAGTTCAGGCGCTACGCCGGCGCCCAGGTTTATGTCTTCGACAAAGGCAATTCGGCCCGTGCTGCAACACTTGCCATGGGTGGAGAACACCACGCGCTAGGAGCGGACGGTTCCCTTGCCTTTCAGCCACTGCGCAGCATCAACGACCAGGCTAGCCGAAGCTGGGCGGCCGAATGGATCGCCAGCCTTGTTGCCCACGAGAACGTCACCGTCACGCCGGAGGTGAAGGAGGCTATTTGGTCAGCGCTGGCCAGCCTTGCCACCGCGCCGGCGCAGGAACGCACACTGACCGGTCTTTCGGTCCTGCTTCAATCCAATGCGCTGAAGACCGCATTGATGCCCTACACGCTCGACGGTCCCTTCGGCCGCCTGCTCGATGCCGATCATGATGGGCTGGCCTTGTCGGATGTGCAGTGTTTCGAGACCGAGGAGTTAATGCACAGCCAAAGCGCTTTGCTGCCGGTGCTTACCTATCTGTTCCAGCGACTTGAGGAACGGTTCGACGGACGGCCCACGCTGATCATGCTCGACGAGGCGTGGGTCTATCTCGACAATCCGCTGTTCGCCGCCCGCATCCGCGAATGGCTGAAGGTGCTGCGAAAGAAGAACGTGTCGGTTGTCTTCGCTACGCAGTCGCTGGCTGATATCGCGGGCTCTGGCATAGCGCCGGCAATCATCGAAAGCTGCCCGCAGCGCATTTTCCTTCCCAATGATCGTGCCGTGGAACCCCAGGCGCGCACAGCCTACGAGCGCTTCGGTTTAAGCGAGCGGCAGATCGAATTGATCGCCCGCGCCACGCCGAAGCGTCAGTATTATCTGCAATCGCGCCGCGGCAACCGTCTGTTCGAGCTCGAGCTTGGCCCCATCGCTCTTGCGCTTTGCGGTGCTTCCGATCCGGCCACGCAGACTCTGATCGACAGGATCATGTCCGAAGACGGGCAAGGCAGCTTTGCCTCGCAGTTCCTGATCGCGCGCGGCCTCGATTGGGCCGGCGAACTTCTCAAGCAATTCCCTCAACCAGACAAGGAGCAATTCTCATGATGCGGCGACGCCTTCTCTCCGGCCTGATCACCGTTTCCCTGATCGCCAAGCCTATGGCCGACTATGTGCAGCCCGCCTACGCCCTTATCGTGTTCGATCCGTCCAATTATGCGCAGAACGTGCTGACGGCCGCGCGCGCATTGGAGCAGATCAACAACCAGATCCAGTCGCTGCAGAATCAGGCGACCATGCTGCAGAACATGGCGCGCAATCTTCAGCGTCTGGATTTCTCTTCCGTTGGCCAACTCACCGGTTCGCTCCATCGCATCGACGGCTTGATGGACCAGGCGAGTGGCCTCAGCTTTGATCTGGGCAAGCTTCAAGACCAGTGGCGCAGCCAATATCCGGAAAGCTACGACGCCACGATCAAAGTCAGCGATGTGGCGAGTGCTGCGCGGGAGCGTTGGCAAACCGCCATGCAGGCGTTCCGCCAGACCATGGGTGTCCAGTCGCAAATCGTCGAGAACGTCCGCGCCGACGGCGATCTGCTCGCCGATCTCGTCAACCGCAGCCAAGGGGCGGCCGGTGCGCTTCAGGCAAGCCAGGCCACCAACCAGCTGATGGCGCTTTCGACAAAACAGCAGATGCAGATCCAGACGCTGCTCGCAACGCAGTTTCGAGCTGAGGCCGAGGATGCCGCCCGCAAGGCCCAGTCAGACGAAGCCGCCCGCGAGATGACGAAGCGATTCTTGGGTACCGGCTCGGCTTATCCCGGCAATTAATCACGAGTTCATCACGACGAGAAAGGCAGCGGCATGAACGACCTTGGCGTCATCGATCGCTTCATGGAGACCTTCATCCGCTACATCGACAGCGGGTTCGGTCTGCTATCGGGCGACCTCGCCTTCCTCACTACCATTCTGATCGGCATTGACATCACACTTGCCGGCCTGGCGTGGGCGCTCGGCGACGAAACCAGCGTTCTCGGCCGGCTTGTCCGCAAGGTGCTCTATGTTGGCGTCTTCGCCTTCATTCTGAACAATTTCAAGAACCTCGCCGATATCGTTTATCGTTCTTTTGCCGGTCTCGGGATTAAGGCGTCGGCCGGCAATCTGTCGGCAGACAATCTCTTGCGCCCGGGCCGCATTGCCGCGACCGGTTTCGAAGGTGCTTGGCCAATGCTTGACCAAGCCAGTCAGCTCCTGGGCTTCCCGGAAATCTTCGGCAACGCACTGACCATCTTCGTGCTGCTGATGGCCTGGTTCCTGGTCATCATCGCCTTCTTCATCCTTTCCATCCAGCTTTTCATCACCATCCTTGAGTTCAAGCTCACCACGCTGGCAGGTTTTGTTTTGGTTCCATTCGCACTTTGGAACCGTTCAGCGTTCCTGGCCGAACGCGTGCTCGGCCATGTTATCTCGTCAGGCATCAAGGTGATGGTGCTCGCCGTCATTGTCGGTATCGGCTCCAC